>CATLEQ010000087.1 GCA_949915905.1 uncultured Lachnospiraceae bacterium
TGCCGCGCGGGAGCGCATCCCTTGCAAAAGAAGCACTTCCCCCAATATCGTCCCCACCGTGTGACATGGATTCAATGATGCATAAGGGTCTTGAAACAACATCTGGATTTGTCGAATCTGCTCTTTTTTACGTCCCTTGCCAATCGGCATCAGCATTTCACCCTGACAATAAATTTCACCGGCCGTCGGCTGCACAAGTCCGCAAAGCATCCTCGCCAATGTCGTTTTTCCACATCCGCTCTCACCCGCCAGGCCAAAGCATTCCCCGGCTTCGACAGAAAAGCTGACTTGTCCCCGGGTTCTTTGACCTGCAAACGTTCTTGACAAGTGCTCCACCCGCAGAAAGCAATCCCCACTCTTCGCTTTCCTCTTAGTTTCTGACAAAGCCCTGGCGTTTTCTACCAATTTCATCGCACAATCACTTTGCGGCTCTTCGTAAATCTGCCGCAAAGTCCCCTCCTCCACGATGGTTCCTGCCTGCATGACCAGCACCCGCTCCGCCATGGATGCAATGACTCCCAAATCATGACTGACGAGCAAGACCGCCATGTTCATTTCCCGGGCAATGCGCTTTAGCCTCGTCAAAATCTGCCGCTGCACGGTCGCGTCCAACGCGGTCGTCGGCTCGTCGGCAATCAAAAGCGAAGGACGGCAGGCCAACGCAATTGCCAGCACGATTCGCTGTCTCTCTCCGCCCGACAATTCAAAGGGGTATTTGCCCAGTATGTCCTTCACCTGCCGGATTCCCGCCATTTCCAGCAAATCCGCCGCCTGCTCGTCCATCTCTTTGAAGTTCCCCAACCATCCAGGTCTTTCGTTTCTCTCCTCGCCCTCCGATATCTTACGCTGTTTTTGTCTTTCATGACAGAAAATGGTCTCTTTTAACTGCCACCCCACCGTCAAACTTGGATTTAAATAAGTAAGCGGATCTTGAAATACCATCGCCGCCTTTTTCACCCCGCCCTCTATTTCCAGACAATCATAACTCACCCTGGCATAGGAAGGCAAAAGCCCCATCGCGGCCCGTGTCAACGTGCTCTTGCCAGACCCGGACTCCCCGATCAGGCCGACGATTTCCCCTTGCCCTATGGACAGAGATACCCCGTCCACCGCTTTGACGCATCGGTCACCCATATCAAATTGTACGCTTAGATTCCTGATTTCCAACAGACTCAATGCCGCATATCCTTTCCGTTTTGTCCCGCCAGAATCCATACCTCTTTTTTCCGGTCAGGCTCTGTCCGCACTCAGGTGCCGCCCCTTCTCCAGTCCGACGCCGATCAAATGGATTGCCATGACCAGCAGGCCCAAGACGGCCGCCGGATAAAACAATTGCCACGGGTACAGCCGCATCTGCCGCCGTCCCTCCAAAATCAACGTCCCCAGACTTGCCGCAGGTGCCGCGATTCCCACTCCCACAAAGCTCAAAAAGGCTTCCGTCAAAATCGCCTTAGGAATAAAAAAGGTCAGGTTTACAAGCAACGGCCCCGCCGCATTTGGAAGTAAATGATGCCAGATGACGCGCCAGGACGAGGCTCCCGACAAGACGGCCGCCTGGGCAAATTCGCTCGATTTAGAGCGCAGAATCTCCCCCCGCACGATACGTGCCGTCTCGACCCATCCCGAAACACAAATGCCAAGTATGATGCCGTGCACGTTCGCCCCCAGCACCAATGTGAGCAAAATCACATAAAGCAAGGAAGGAATTGCATTTACCACGTCCGCCGTGCGCATCACAAAGGTATCCACTATGCCGCCAAAATATCCCGCCGTCGCTCCTAACACCACGCCGGCCAGTCCGCAAAATGCGGCACTTTCCAGTCCAACCTGCAGGCTGAGCCTCGCCCCATACCACACCCTGGTAAATAAATCCCGGCCAAATTTGTCCGTTCCAAACCAATGCGACGCACAAGATTCAAGATTTTGAAGCTGCGCGTTCTGCTCCGAATAGGAATATGGACTGCACAGCGGAACCAGAATTGCCAATCCAAACAAAATTGCTAGCAAGCCGCAGCCAGTCAACAGCATTTTATTTTTCAAATTATTCACCTCCAGATGACAATTCAAGGCGAACCTTCGGATTTAGAAACGCACACAAAAGATCGGTCAAAAGATGGATTCCAATCACGACCGCTCCCATAAAGACCGTCAATCCCAAAATCAGCGTATAATCTCGATTTGCAATAGAATTTACGAATTCCCTGCCCAGACCCGGTATCGTAAACACACTTTCCACCACGAAACTTCCCGTCAATAAAAAAGCAGCCGCCTCTCCCATATACTGCAGCACGGGAATGCAGGCATTTTTCAGGACATGCACGCATACAATCCACAGTTTGCCAAGCCCCTTCGCCTTGGCCAAAACGACATAGTCCTTCTGCATTTCCCGCGAAAAAGCGTTCCTCGTCAAACGCGTCACGACACACGTCGGATAAATTGCCAATGTAAGCACCGGCAGGATAAAATTTTGCCAGTTTCCCGTTCCCGCCACCGGCAAGATTTTTAGCTTCAATCCAAACACGAGAAGTAAAAGCGGCGCCCACACAAAATTAGGGATTGCACTCCCCAGTATCGTTGCCAGGAAAATACCGTTTCGAACCGCTTTCTGCCTCGTGAGGGCCTGCCAAACCCCACAGATCGTCCCCAGACCTAAGGAAAACAGCACGGCCAGGCCTCCCATTTTGCAAGTGACCGGAAATGCACGCGAAATCACATCCGTGACGGATGTCCCCGGTTTTTTATAAGACATCCCCAGATCTCCCCGCAGCAAATTTGACAAATACATTTGATATTGCACCAAAAACGGCTGATCCAGACCGTATTCCGCCTCGATTTCCGCTTGCACCTGCACGGAAGAATTTCCCGTTTCAAACGGACTCCCCGGCATCAGCCGGGTCAGGAAAAAAGCGACGCTCACCAACACAAAAAGAGAAAGGAGTCCCGTCAGGATACGTTTCAATGTATATACTGCCACGCCGTCTCCTCCTCGTCACCCCTGCCGCCCAAACTCTCGCCAAGTACTTCTTCCTCTCCGCCCCTGCCGCCAAAGCCTTCGACAAGTGCTTCTTCCTCTCCGCCCCTGCCGCCAAATGTCTTGCAAAGCACTTCCACCAGGCCGTCCATCGACGCCTCCTCTGACACGAGGGTCTTCATTTTATACTGCCTTGCCTCCTCTGCGGTTTGCACCCCGATACAGACCGCCGTAACCATCTCCGGTTCCCATACCGCTCCCGACAAAAATTCTTGTGCAAATCCTTTCACCGTTGACGCGCTGGTAAAGATGACTCCGTCCACCTCGCCCGCCGCAAATGTCGCAGCGACCGCTTCCCTAAGCTTTTCATGGCATGTCGTTTTTATCCTATATAGGGCAAGGTCCGTCACTGTAAAACCGGCTTCCTCTAATATGGGAACCAATGTTTCAGCGCCCTCCCTGGCTCTTGCTATCACAATCTCGCTGCCTGCCGCCGCCGTTTTTGCCAAAAGCCTTCCCAAATGCTCACTGTCATACACCTCCGGCATCAAATCCGCCAGCACCCCGTACTCTCTCAACGCATTTCTCGTGGCACTGCCAATCACGGCCAGCTTCACTTTCGCCTCCCGGCAAAAAAACGACCTCAGATCCATCCCCTGCTCCAGCATTTCCGCAAAAAAAACCCGTACCCCCGTCGGGCTGGTAAACACAAGCCACGCCTCTCCCTTCTGCCGTGCAAACTGCCCCATCCTTTTGGCAAACGACTCATTTTGCCGAATCGGAACCGTCCGAATCGCCGGAACCTCCAGCACCTGCGCCCCCAATTCACGCAATCGCCTTGCCAACTCGGCACCTTGCTCTTTTGGCCGGGTGACGACAAACTGCCTTCCTCCAAGAATTCGCTTCCCCGCCCAGGCAAGCTCCGATGCCAAGGCACACACCTTTCCCACCGCGAGAACCGCCGGAGATAGGATGCCCTCCTCCTTTATCTTCCTTGGAAGATTTGTGACATCCGATACCACGCTTCGCTGCCTGGCATTTGTTCCCCGTTCCAAAACGGCCGCCGGAGTATCCATTGGCATTCCGGCATCAATAAGCCCCTGGCAGATTTCCCCCGCCCTGGAAAGCCCCATCAAAAATACCAAGGTTCCCTCCAGCTTTGCCAACGCCGGATAATCAATCCGAGAAATGCCATCTTTTCTTGGATGGCCGGTAATCACATGAAAGGATGAGGCATAGTCCCGATGGGTAAGGGGAATTCCCGCATAGGCCAAAACCGCCGTCGCCGAAGTGACACCGGGAACGATTTCAAATGGAATTCCTTCTCTCACAAGCACTTCCAGTTCTTCGCCGCCCCGGCCAAACACGAGCGGGTCACCGCCCTTTAAGCGCAGCACGCTTTTTCCCTCTTTCGCTTTTGCAAGCAGAATCTGGTTGATTTCCTCCTGCGTTGCATGGTGGTGTCCCGTTCGTTTCCCCACGTAAATCAGTTCCTTTTCCGCCGGAAGCTGACAAAGGATTTCCGTCCCGATTAACGCGTCGTAAATAATGGTATCGGCCTTTTCCATCAATTCTTTCGCTTTTACCGTCAAAAGTCCCGCATCGCCCGGTCCCGCCCCGGCCAGCCACACCTTTCCCAATATTCTATCCGCCTTCTTGTTTTCTGCGACCATCCCGTCCACTCTCCCGCTTTTCTCCATGCCTTACACCGCGTTCGCGTCTGCGCTTCAACCATTCCTGCACCTCGCCCGTTTTCACGCTTCATTCACCCTCACGCATGCCCGGTCCCGCGCTTCATTCACCCTCACGCATCGCCCGCTTCCGCGCTTCATCCGTTCTTACGTTTCATCCGCCCGGCCAGCGTTTCCCCCAGCTTTTGTGCTTGTCCCACGTTTCCGACCAGCACATCCGTAACATAGTCTTCACTGCCCTCTTCACAATATAATCCGTGCAGGCAAATATCTTCTCCCGCAACTTCCGCGTACGCCGCCACCGGGGACGTGCACCCGCCATCCAACGTATACACGAACTGCCGCTCCGCCAACGCCGCCCACTCGCTTTCTCGATTATTCAGCCCTAAAAGCCATTCATGTCCTTCGCCTTTTCTGCCCTGCACCGCCAAAATCCCTTGTCCCGCCGCCGGAATGATTTCCTTCTCCGAAAATACGCGTCCGATAACGGATTCCATCCCCAGCCTTCTAAGACCTGCCGCCGCCAAAACCGTCGCGTCGTACCCCTCATTCGAAAGCTTCTCAAGCCTCGTCTGCACATTTCCCCGAATCCCGCGAAATGACGCTTTCGGGTACAATTTCTGTAGCTGAATCCTGCGGCGACGGCTGGAAGTCCCGATTACTCCTTCGCCTGAAAATGCATCCTCCCCCGGCTTCCAAATCAGCACGTCCCTTGCATCCTCCCGTCTGGAATACGCCACAATCGGCAACTCTTCATTTAATTGCATCGGCAAGTCCTTTAGACTATGTACGGCAATGTCAATTCTTCCATCCAAAAGTGCCCGGTCAAGCTCCTTCACAAACAATCCTTTTCCGCCGATCTCCTCCAGGCTGCGGTCAAGAATCCTGTCTCCCGCCGTCTTCATCGTCACCAGTTCTGCCGAAAGCCCTGGATTTCGCCTTTCTATTTCCTTTTTTATCAGCTCGGCTTGTACCACCGCCAGACGGCTCTCCCTGCTGCCGATTCGAATCACACGCTTCATCGCCCACATCCTCAAAATTTGATAAATGGCCTCCGTATCCGGACTTTCCCATGACCACGTTTATTTTAGGGAACAATTACACATCTATTTTATCATAGGACGACACCGGGGTCAAAAACAATTTATCCCTTCGTCATCCCAAAATCCCGAAATGCTCCAACAAAATTTTCACCCCGATCAAAATCAGAATGATGCCGCCGGCTTGTTCAGAACGTGCCTTGTATCGGCTTCCAAACACATTTCCCACCTTCACTCCGACACAAGAAAGGGCAAACGTCGTTATCCCGATCAGCAAAGCTCCTAAAAGCGTGTTCCAAATCCGCGCCGCATCAATAACCGCGATCGGCACGCAGGCAAATGTAATGCCAACCGCCATCGCATCAATACTTGTCGCCACCGCCATCAAAAACATGGTCTTTATATCCAGTCCGGCATCCGCCTCTTCCTCCTTCTTCAAGGACTCGATAATCATGTTGCCCCCGATTGCCGCCAATAAAAAGAATGCAATCCATGGGGCAATCGCATTTACATAGGACGCGAACTGTGCCCCCAACAAGTACCCGATCATCGGCATCAGTGCCTGAAAACCGCCAAACCACATGCCGCAAATCAACATGCCCTTGACACTGACCTTCTTCATCGCCAAGCCCTTACAGACGGAAACGGCAAACGCGTCCATCGACAAACCTACCGCCACCAAAAACAACTCAACCAGTCCCATTTTTCTCCTCCTTGTTTCGCTCTGAAATCAATTTTTGAAACTACCATTTTTCACGGGTAATGGTTCTGACAACCGACAAATCACACGCAAAAGATGAGAACAAAGAGTCCGGCTTGCCGGACTCTTGCGCCGAAGCGAGGCTGCGTCAGCAGCCATCTTCCTTAGGCGCGAAGTGCGCATCCCCCCAGAGGGTTTTATATCATAGGGAACGAAGTTTCCTATGATATAAAAAAGCAGACACATCACTGTATCCGCCTTAAAACTCACAAGGAAACCCACGTACAGCAATGCTATCGCCATCCGTAAGTCTCGTCAATTAAGGTATGCCAGGCTTTCGCCAGCATGTTGACATACCGCGCGCACTCGCGCCGACTACTCCCTTATCTTCGTTAAAGATTACCACAAATCCCCTATTCTGTCAAACCTTTTATTAATCTTATGAGACGTTTTCAAAAGATATGTTACAATTCACGGCTTAACCGCCGTGGATTGTAACGACATCCTACTACAATAACTCATTTTTTTCAAAAATGAAATCTCCTTCTTTCCACTTCGCCTCGTCAATTCTAACTTTGTAGCCACTGCCATTTTCCACCTGCCAGTCGTACAAATCCTTTTCTTCCTTAGAAAACACCGCCATTAAAAGCATGATTACCCCGCCGTGCACCACAAACGCCACGTTTTCTTTCCCCTCCTTTTGAAACTGCTCCACATATCCACAAAACGAGCTTTTGCATCGCCCCATAAACTCTTCCTGCGCCTCTCCCCCTGGAAACCCATCCTTTCCCCGTGACTCAATCCATTGTCGATACTCGGGAATATCCTTCAATTCTTCATGATTATGGTTCTCAAACAAGCCGAAATGCATTTCCCGCAAATCTTCACAAACTTCCTGACGCATGCCAGGGAACAAAAGTTCGGCCGTCTCCCGGCAACGTTTCATAGGGCTTACTACCAACACCTCCATGTCCGGTAACGTCTCTCGGCTTCGCTTTACAATGTCAAATGACTCCTTCGCACAAGCTGCTAACCGCTCCCTCTCAGCCGCATAATCCCCGCATGACGTACAGCCGCCGCATAGCGAACCATCGCCATCCCTCACCGCTAAACACGCGCCGTCCTTCATTGCCGCCTGACATTTGACAGTTTCCGCACCCGCCGTGCACCCGTGGCTCGCCCTATCAACCATATCACTTCCGGCCGTCACCGTCTGCATCCGCAATTTTTCCGCATCCACCAGCGTACAAATCAACGACTCGTCCGTACTTCCGATATAACGCCCTTCCATGTTTCCCTTTGTTTTCAAATGACGAATCAAATAAACTTCCATATCACCATCCCCCATCACTGCCCTTTGGAATCACGTAGAAAACAAAGTATCGTCTTTCTCTTCGGATCATAATCCGGCGACTTGATATGAATCACCAGTTCTTCCAAAGTAAACAAGATTCCGATGACACATCCCAGCGCGCAAACCAACGTATTGTCCATGAACAAAATCAGGTATGGTATGGCAAAGACAAACGCCCCGGTAATCTTATTCCCATACGTATGCAACGACGCGAAGCGATGATACTTCACCCACGCGGTCAAATACGAGATCACCCGCAGCACGATGATTGCACCTACCACAATCCAAATCCCTTTCGGGACACGTTTCCACAGATACGGAATCACATAGACAAGCATTGCCGCATAAAACACTAAATCGGCAATACTATCGAGCAGGGAGCCGAATTCGCTCACCGCCTTCAGCTTTCTTGCGGCAAAGCCGTCAAACACGTCCGTCACCCCGCACGCAGTGTAAATAATATAAAAGAATAGAGAGAACGGCTCTACAAAAAATAAAACGGCCGCTCCCGCTATCCTCACGCTTGTAATACAATTTGGAATATCTTTTTTACTCAAATGCATCCCGCTTCCCCATTTCTCTTCTCTGTAAATAACTAGCCCGTGCAAGCACGCATCACTGCTATTCGCTTTTCATGCTTTCGCACTGCAAGCTCGATTCCGCTTCGCTTCTTCTCGCTCACGGGCTGTCGCTTTTCATGCTTTCGCACTGCAAGCTCGATTCCGCTTCGCTTCTTCTCGCTCACGGGCTGTCGCCCTATGAAAAATCAATTGGATAGAAGTACGCATGCAAGCATGCACTCCTATCCAATTGATTTTTCGCAGTGCTCGTTGCTTACCTGAATATTATAACACGATATTGGATTTCAACAATAGTTTTTACAGATATCTTTAGAAATATTTAGGAAATTATCTTGCCAATATCCGTCCCGCCAGGTGAAACACTATAAATGCCGCAATGTCCACCGCCACGACCGTCGCTCCCACCGGGGTTCCTGCCAAAATGGAAAGAAGCATGCCCGCCAGCGCGCAACATACCGACAATATGGCGGAGCACACCGTCACCGAGCAAAAGCTTTTCAACACTTGCATCGCCGACAATGCGGGGAAAATCACCAGTGCCGACACCAGAAGCGAACCGGCCAGGTTCATCGCCAACACGATGATAATGGCAATGATTACGGCAATCAGTAAATTATATGCGCCCGTGTTCACCCCGATTGCCTTTGCAAAATCCTCGTCAAACGTCACCGCAAAAATTTTATGATAAAACAGTACAAAAAATCCCACCACAAGTATGGAGAGGATGATACATAACCACACTTCCGTCCTCGTCAGCGTGAGAATCGAAGTCGAGCCAAACAACGTGCTGCACACGTCCCCCGACAAATTCGAGGAGGTGGAAAATGCATGCATCAATAAATAGCCGATGGCCAATGCCCCGACCGATATCATGGCAACCGCGGCATCTCCCTGGATTTTCGTATTCTTTCCGGTTCTCAAAAGAAGCACAGCGCACAAAATCGTCGCTGGCAGCACGAAAATCATGTCATTTTGTAAATTCAATACCGAGGCAATGGCAATCGCCCCGAACGCCGTGTGGGAAAGCCCATCCCCGATAAAGGAAAATCGCTTTAAAACGAGCGTCACGCCCAAAAGTGATGAACAAAGGGCTATCAACACCCCTACGACCAACGCATACCGCACGAATGGATATTGTAAGTACCATCCGATTTTCGCCAATAATTCACCCATCTTCTATCCCTCTATTTCGTAAAACTTTCGATAAATCGAACTGTCCAGATATTCTTGCTTCGTCCCGAAAAACACATTTTCCCCGATATGCAAAATGTGGCTGGCATACGTTACCGCCGCCGAAATGTCATGGGAAACCATCAAAATCGTAATCCCATCCTCCCGGTTTAATTTCGCAATCAACTGGTACATCTCCGCGGTCACTTTTGGATCCAGCCCCGAAACCGGCTCGTCCAAAAGAAGCGCTTTTCGCGTCGCGCACAAGGCCCTTGCCAACAGCACTCTTTGCATCTGCCCGCCGGAAAGCTCCCGATAGCACCGCCTTTCAAACTCAAGGATGCCCATCCGTTCCATGTTTTCCCTGGCCAGTTTCTTTTCTTCCCTTGTGTAAAATGGCCGAAGTCCGCATCTTGCCTGACAGCCGGAAAGCACGATTTCCCTGACCGATGCCGGAAAGTCCCGCTGCACGATCGTCTGCTGCGGCAAGTATCCAATCTCGCTGGCCAAAAGGCCGTCCCCCGTCTCCATCGTTCCCTCAGACTCCTTATGAAGTCCAAGCAACGTCTTCATCAAAGTCGACTTCCCCGAGCCATTTTCCCCGACAATACATAGATAATCCCCCGCATGAACCGAAAAATTCAGATTTTCCAAAATGTTTTTCCCGTCATATTTCAATGTCAGATTCTGACAAGTAAGCTGTGCCATTTTCCTTCCTCCGATTATTTCCTGCCGCACCTCGTCCCATTCACATTTCACCAACATTCCGTCCCGGCAGCATACGTCATTCTGCCAGTGTCTCACTCCGCCAACACCCTCTCTAAAACCTTGCGGTTTTCTTCCATGACGGAAAGGTACGTCATCCCTTGTTCCGCCTCTTTTCTCGTCACGGACTGCATGGAATCCATGACGAAAATCTCCTGATCCTTCGCCTCGGTGCCAGATATCACGGTCTCGGCAATTTTTCGGTCGGAATCATCCACCACCAGAATGCCATGCAAATTCAACTCGTCCACTTTCTTTGCAAGAAATGCGACCGTCTCAAAACTGGCCTCCGTCTCCGCCTCACACCCCGGAAACGCGGCAAAATAATTAAGCCCATAATCGTCCGTCAAATACCGAAACGGGAATCGATCCGCGAAGAGCAGGGTGTCCGCTTTCCCTTCCCAAACCGTACATTGAAATGCCGCGTCCAATTCATCCAGCCGTGCAATGTACTCTGTCACATTCTGCTCATATTCCACCGCATGCGCAGAATCCAATTTTTCCAATTCCAAGGCAATCTGAGCACACAAAATTTTTGCATTCCGAACGGAAAGCCATACATGCTCATCTGCTTCGGCTTCTTCCTCATGGCCAAGTATTGCCCCATGTTCATGCCCCGGCTCCATGCCTTCCACGCGCTCTTCCTCCTTCACGTCCTCGCCAAGCACGTCGAGGAGGTTAATAATCACCATGTCAGGATTGACCGCCGCGGCCAACACCTTTTCCACCCACTCGTCGGATTCCCCGCCTACATAAATAAACATGTCACAAGTGGCAATCTGGATGATGTCGTCCGCCGTCGGCTGATAGCTGTGCATGTCCACGCCCCCGTCAAGCAAAAGTGTCAACTCCACGTCCCCAACTTGCTCTCCCAGGATTTCCCGCGTCCAATCATACGCCGGAAAAACCGTTGCCACGATACGAAGCCGCACGTCCCTTCGCGCCCATACGCCATACTCTCCGTCCGCCTCGTCTCCCCTCTGCGCACCGTCCGCCTCGCTCGACACATGCGTGCCGCCGCAACCTATAAAGCTGCCAAAACAAACCGCCGCCAGCATGATACAAGCGCAAAGTGCAAGCCCCCGGCGAAGGAAAACCTTTGCCTTGTCCCCAAATATTGTATTCATTGAAAGTCAAACCCTTCTTTCCTGACATCGCTCACAGATCCCGTACAGTACCGTGCGAAAAGAATCCAAGGCAAACCCATGCTCCTTTAGCAGATGACGTTGAATCTCCTCCATCTCCTTACAATCCATATGAATCAACCGTCCACAAACCTCACATTTGCAATGATAGCACGCCGGATGGTGACAACTCTTGTCCCGATTGATATAGGCAAAGCATGCCGCACTCTTCTCATCGATAACGTACTTCTGTACCAGCCCCTCGCCCATCAGCCGCTCAAGCTGGCGGTAAACCGTCGCCGTCCCCACGGACACGCCGTCCTTCTCAAAGTATTGACAAATTTCCTGGGCGGTAACATGCCGTCCGTTCACCGATTCCAGATAAGATAATATTTCCTCACGTTGCTTCGTTTGATACCTGACCCGCATCACATTGTATCCCTTTCATAATAAATCATCATTTTGTCGCTCCCAAAATGAGAACCATTTTCAATTTTATGCCATAAAAAAACATTTGTCAAGGTAAAATTCCACGCCATGACAAATGTGACAAATGTCGCGTTACTTCTTCACGGCTTTCACG
>CATLEQ010000088.1 GCA_949915905.1 uncultured Lachnospiraceae bacterium
CATCGTCATGCATTTCTCCCACATTTGGGGCCTGCTAAGCCGCCCTACCGCCTCGGAATTCGGAAGGCCGTCAATCTCGTCAATTAAAGACTCGCTTCGAACCACCCGCACCTCCCCGCCGAATTTGTTCGGGTCGGGAACAATCATCGTCCCTTCGGTTCCATAAATCTCCAACTTGGGCAATCCGGAAAGCCACGTATCAAAGCTCATGTTCAAATTGGCCACCGTACCGTTTTCAAACCGCAAGACTCCCGCATAATGGGTGGGAACCTCCACCTTCATCCGCTCCCCGCGCCTCGGCATGCTGTAAATGGGCCTCTCTTCCATTCCCATCGTTCGCAGACAAACACTCTCCTTTACCGGTCCCAGCAAGGATACCAACGCGGTAATGTAATACGGTCCCATGTCCAAAAGCGGACCGCCGCCCGGCATATAGTAAAAGTCCGGATTCGGATGCCATGTCTCCGCCCCATGGTTCATCATGTTGGCGGTCGCCCCCACCGGTTTTCCAATCCAGCCGTCATCTACCAGCTTCCTGCAGGTCTGAAGCGCGGAACCCAAAAACGTGTCCGGTGCGCAGCCTACCATCACCTGACGTTCTGCCGCCAACTGCTGCAGTTCCATCGCCTCTTCTGCGGACAATGCCAATGGCTTTTCGCAATATACATGCTTCCCGTTTAAAATCGCTTTCTTGTTCAACTCATAATGCGCTTTCGGAATCGTCAGGTTCAAAATAATTTCTATCTCGGAATCCTCAAGCAATTCCTCCACCGTGCAGACCCGCGCAATCTGATAGTCTTTGGCAAACTGCTCCGCCTTTTCTTTGAACACGTCCGCGCAAGCTACCAAATCCAGTTTTTGATAAAATCTCCTAAGATTTCCGGCATAGGTATTCGCAATCACGCCACAGCCAATCAGCCCGATTTTCGTTCGTTTCACTTGTTCCTCCTACTTGTCATTCTGGAGTAATTCCAACATGACTCCCAGTTTATTTTCACTTTCAATATAGGCATACTTTCCGCCGTTGTAAAAGCCGTCCTGAACCATCGGCATCCCTTCCGCCGCCAGCACGGACACCGCCTCTTCCATGTCCTCCACGTCAAAGGCGACATGATGGACAATGTTGCCGTGCCTGTTCAGATACTCCCGCCACGTACTGTCCTTCTCGTCCGGCTCCAAAAACTCGACCCGCAAATTTCCAAACTGCAGAAATCCTTGTTTTGCCCTGGCCGGCGTTGGCATCCCGCGGTATGTTACCCTGGCATCCTCTTGTGCCCCGGTCAGCTTGACCCTTGGCATCTCCATTTGAAACAGTCTGCAATAATTTTCTAACACGCTTTGGATGTCATCTACTACAACCGCGACGTGTACCGCCTGCTTGTTACACCACTCTTTTTCGTTCATTTTGCCCTCCAACTTACAGCGGCATCGGCCTGCCCGTAGAATCAATAAATGCAATTTTCGAATAGATTTTTTTCTTTCTCTCCAATATGTCCACGATTCCCGCCGCGATGTCCCGCGGATCCGCGGGGGCGTCCACCCCTCCCATGTTCGTCCGCATCCAGCCGGGATGCACCGCGTACACTTGTATGTCTTTCTCTCTTAGATATTCCCGCAATCGTTCCGAAAACATATTTAACGCCGTCTTCGACATGCTATAAGGATAATTGGTCGGGAACGCGTTAATGATGGTTCCCGCTTCCGATGAAATATTTACAATGACTTGTCCGCTGCCGCGATATAACATCGGCAAAAATTGTTGTACGACCCGCATCGGCCCAATCGTATTTACCTCAAAGGAAGTTTGCATGGCAGATAAGTCCAATTCCTCAATTGTCTTTTCCCGCTCCACCATGATTGCCGCATTATTTACAATGCCGTCTAACGCGTCTCCCTTACCTGACAGCGTCCGCGCCGCATCCTGCACGCTCTGCTCGTCGGACACGTCCATTTCAAAAACCGTAAGCCTTTCCTGGTAGCACTCCTCAAGCTTTAGCAGCTCTTCCGAAACGTGCGAGAGAGAATGTACCGCCGCCAAAACCTCGTTTCCCCGGGATAGAGCGGCTGTCGCAATATGACAGCCCAACCCCTGCCCGGCCCCCGTAATCAATATCCTCACAATCTGCCTCCTGATAACTCAACCTTTTGCCGCCATTCCCCCGCAAGACGTGCATGGCGGCTCCTTCTCGTCACGTTTCGCGCAATCTTTTACTCGCGTGACCGTCTTTCCTTAAATTCCACGGTGACACCGAGCTTGTCCTGCGTGTCGAAGTACGCGTAACGCTCAAACACTTTTTCCTCCACGAACGACATCGGATACCCGCCTTTTTCCATCAGGTCAATCTGCTCTTCAAACCCGTCTATATAAAATGAGATAAAACATACGCCTGGGCCATATTTCTCCAGATATTCCCTCCACGGGCTCGGCTCGTCGTCCGCAGGTTCCAAAACCTCCAGATAAATCGGCTCCAGGTTGACAATCAAGGATTTCAACTTCGGGTTTACCGTCTCTCCCCTCATCTTCTTATAAGCTCCCGCCATCGGCACCTTGTTTGGATCCGGATAACGTACGACTGCTTCTTCTTTTAAGTCGAAAATGGCATTATAATGCTTTGCCGCCTCCTCGATATTGTCAACCACGATGCCTATCTTGACAATCCTATCTCTTCCCTTCTTGTTTTCCATCTTATTCTCCCTGCAATCCCTTTAAAAATTTTACTTGCGGAGAATCCTCTCCCACCTGCATCAGTTCGATTCGATTGCGGTCCGGGTCTCTCACCCAACACTGCCAGTTGTTGTCAATGCCAAACTTCACCGGCCGGTCAAGCTCCAGACCCGCCCCCGTAATCTTGTCCGCAATCGCGTTGATGTCGGATACCTCGAAGCAGAGGTGGGAAAACCCAATATTGTCGTTGGAATATTCCGTATAATTTACGCCGCCGTAGAACAGCTCGATAAACTGGCTTCCCCCGCAATACAAATATACAATCCAGGGTTCTCCGGTCTCCGGCTTCGGCATCTCAAATGCCTTCTTAAATCCCAAAACATTGCAATAAAACGCAATTGACTTTTCCATGTCCGCCACGTTTAATGCCGTGTGCGCTAATCCTTTTACTATCATCTTCAATTTCCTCCTTCTATCCTTTTACGCCGCCCTCGGACAGCCCTTTTACAAATGCCTTGTTACAAAGTACAAACAGTAGAATAACCGGCAACGAAATCACGGCTCCGGACGACATAATCGCGCCCCAGTCGATGATAAACTCACCCTTAAACATATTGATTGCAATCGGCAACGTCCGTATGCTTGCCGAATTTGTCAAATTCAACGCAAAAATAAATTCCTCCCAGGTGGACAAGAACGTATAAATCGCCACCGACACCAGCCCAGGTTTTGCAATCGGAATGACGATCCGCCATAAAATTCCCAACTTTGTCGCCCCGTCAATCCTCGCCGCGTCCTCCAGTTCCACCGGAACACCGTCGAAAAAGCTCTTCAACATCAATGTTGCCAATGGAACGGTAATTGCCACGTCCGGCAAAATGAGTGAGAAATAGGAATCAATCAATCCGATTTTTGAAAATACCAGGTACACCGGGATAATCAATACGACCGCCGGCATCATCTGCCCGTACAAAAGTCCCACATACAACATTTTCCGTCCTTTAAACCGGTATCTGGAAAATCCATATCCGGCCAGGCACCCCAACACAAGCGTCGTAAGTGTCGCCGTCACGGAAACGATGACACTATTTAGAAACGCCCTCGGAATCCCACTGTCAAACAGTACGCGGGCATAATTTTCCAATGTCACTTTATGAATGGTAAAGGTCGGAGGCGAGCTGTATATTTCCGAAGTTCCTTTCAGTGAGGAATCAATCATCCATACAATCGGAAAGATAGATACAATTACCATGGCGGTCAAAAACACATAGGTCAAAACCGTCTTCACGGCTTCCGTTTTCTTATTACGGATCATTTTTCCTCACCTCCCATTGTCGAACGTATGTAAATCGTACTGAAAATGGCGACTATGATAAATAGTATCGTGCTTGCCGTCGCCGCATTTCCAAAGTTATAGTTTGTAAATGCCTCTTTATTGATAAACATGGACAATACTTGTGAAGAAGTTCCCGGACCGCCGCCCGTCAGCACGAAGATAAATGTAAACGCGTTTAGTGTCCAGATGGTTAATAGCAGGACGACTGTCTTGCAGGTAGGCGCTATATGCGGCCATGTCACCACCTTGAAACATTCCCATCCGTTCGCCCCGTCCACGACCGCCGCGTCCTGCAGGCTTCTCGGCACTGACTGCAGGGACGCCTCAATGTACATGAGAACCAAGGGGAACATTTTCCACGTATTCACGATAATGGCCGATATCAACGCCAATTCCTTGCTTCCGATCCATGGCAATGCACTGTCAATGATTCCGATACGGACCAGGATTTCATTCAGGATGCCAAAGTCTGAATGATACATCCATTTCCAGACCATGCTGCCGATAATCGCCGGCAACACCCACGGAAGCATAATCAGGCATCTCCAGATTCCCCGGAACCTCACGCGCTCCTGTGAAAGCACGAGCGCGCAGACAAATCCAATCAAAAACTGGAACAACACGCTGAAGAACGTCCAAACCACCGTATTTTTCAAGGCGTTCTGAAACGTCTTGCCAGTCAGCAGCTTTTGGTACTGCTCAAGCCCTACAAACGTCCAGTCCGGATTGTATATCGTCTTTTCAAAAAAACTTAACGAAATATTGTAAAGCAGCGGGAAAAGCATTACTACTGCTACAACCAATAATGCAGGCAATATGAACAATGCCCCACTATTCTTAAGATGTTTTCCACTTTTAATCTTCATTTTCCACCTTCTTCGTCATATTACCATAATACTTTTCTCGATAGGGACGGCCCTGATGGAAACACCAAAGCCATCCCTTTCCTTACTATAAAATTTCGTAACTATTCAGTACCTTCCTAGTTACAGAATTTCATTAATCTGCGCCGTCGCCTCTTTCATCGCTTCTTCCGCCGTGATTTCCCCGGAAAGTGCCAACTGGATTTGCTCGTACATAATCTGCCGAATCTGTGACAACTGTGGGATGACCGGCAAAGGATTCCCGTACTGAATCGCGTCTGAAAGATTAATCAGCAATGGGTCACTCGCATACTTTTCATTATCCGCCATAGATTTCCTTGCGGAAAACGTGGTAGAATACTCAACAGAAATCTCCGGCGATGCCAGGAATTCCGCCAGCAGCCATGCCGCGTCCGGATTCTTTGTCTTCGCGGAAATCACGGTGCTCCAACCGGCGAAAATGGTATGCCTCTCGGCCCCGTCAAATACCGGTACCAAGCCCGTTCCCATCTTCAAATCCGGATCTATGCCTTGTATCGCGGAAATGTCATATGCACCGGACATGAATGCCGCGACCTTTCCTTCGCCAAACAAGGTACGTCCCGCCGCATTATCATTTTCCATGATACTTTCCGGAACCACGTTGTACTTTCTGTAAAGATCCACGAAAAGCTGCGCCGCGCGGATGGCTTCCTCGGAATCCAGCGTACACTCCGTATAATCCTCATTCAGGATGCTGCCGCCGCTGCAAAGGATCATGTTGATCAATTGATACGAGGTATTACCCCACTCTCCGCCCGGAATGGCGATTCCCTTAATTTCTCCGTTGCTTTTTTCCGTGATTTTCTGTGCAATCGGAACAAACTCTTCCCAAGTATCCGGCAATTCGTCATATCCGGCATCCTTGAACAACTCCACGTTATAAAACATGCCGTGTGTTTCTGCCCTATACGGCAACGCGTATACGGAGCCGTTTACCGTGACCCCTTCACGGGCCCCATCGTAAAAGTCACTCATGTCATAGTCATTCGCCTTGATGTACTCGTCCAGATTTAAAATGCCTTTTGCAGTTGCAAATGTGGATACCCACTCATTGTTGACGCTCAAAAGATCCGCGCTGCTCCCGCTGGTAAGGGCGGTCAAATACTTGTCCGACATGCCGTCGCTCGGGAAAAACTCAACATTGACTTTGATATTCGGATACTTCTCGTTGAATTTTTCAATCAGTCCCGGCGTAACGTTCTCGTTCCAGGACGCGTCCCACAATGTCAGCTCCGCGCTGATTTCCTCCGGGTTCTCAATCGTTCCTCCTCCTTGTTGCGTTTGTCCGCCGTCATCTTTCGAGCCGCAGCCTGACAGCATTCCCAGAACGCAAGCTCCCGCCAACATCATGCTTAATACCTTTTTCACTTTCATTTTCATCCTCCTTGTTCTTGATTGTTGAGTGTTGTTAGCTGTTACTTGTATTACAAGTTTGAGTAAACTATAACATGATTGCCACGGTTTGTCAATCATGTTTAGGAAATCGCTCTATTTTTGTATATTTTAGACAATTGAGCAATATGGAGACACCTATTTGAAATATTCAAAATTCTTCTTAATATGTTCTTTCATCATATTGGCCGCCTTCACTTCTTCTTTTTCTTCAATTGCCTGTATGATTTCTTTATGGTAGAAAATTCCATTTTCGCATCCCATCTTGTCAATGACGTCATACATGGAACTCTCCAAAACCTCCCGCAGAATGCTCATCGTCTTAATCACCAACGCGTTTCGGGTAATCTGCGCTATCCTGAAATGAAAATCCAAATCGGCCGAGCTGAATCCTTTTAAATCCCGATTGTTCTCATATTTCACCATGCGTTCCAATGTTTCCTTCAATTCCCCGATATCCTCCGCGGTCGCCCGTCTCGCGGCCAGCCGTGCACACTCCGTCTCAATAATCATCCGAAATTCAAAGACTTCCCGGGCGGACTGCTCTCCCAGATACATCACCGGAATCAGGCCATTCATGCTTTCCCCCACGTCCACGACTTTTACAAAAGAGCCCTCGCCAAATCTTGTTTCCAAAAGTCCCAGTGCGTTTAACTTCTGAAGTGCCTGGCGAACCGTGATTCTGCTGACGTTGAACATGTCCGCCAGTTCATTTTCCGATGGAATCTTCGTTCCAGGTGCCCATTCCCCCTCAATCAAGAGCCGCTTTAGCTGCTCGTATACCTGCTCGCCTACATTTACCTTTTGAATCGGTTTTATTCCCACTCTTATCTCCTCCTTCCTTGTATTACAGCATACCGATGTCGTTGTTAGCTGTATTACAAGATACAGTATTATTATCAAATATTTCCGATTCTTTGTCAATTCAATTTTCCATCAATCTCCAATCTTGTGCATTTTGTACAAAAATCGAGTAGGGGAGATTTTCCCCTACTCGTCTAGTCAAATTTGTTAACTCTTTACCAGAACTTCTCCGTCCTGAAGCTTCTTCCTTACTGGAAATCCACCACGTCAATCCACTTCATCAGGAAATCCTTCTCCAACTCATTGTTTTTCGTAAGCTGCGCCGCCGCGACAATCGGCAACCAGTTCTGCACGTACTGCCTTGCCGTATCGCTCTTTTTACAGAACAGCCTCATGTACAAGTCAGCCATTTTCTGATCCTTCAAAGCGAACATAAGATAGGTCATCGCCGCGTCCGCGCTGGCGTTTCCCTGCGTCGCGTGAGCCCAGTCAACCACCGTCATCTCGCCGTCCTCGCCAACGATGATGTTGCTCGGATTAAAGTCGCCGTGGCAGAGCTTGTCATGCTTCGGCATGCTCTCCAATCTCGTCAACAATTCGTAACGGGTCGTCGCGTCGATTTCCTTCAAGCTGTTAATCTGACGGGACAATTTGTCTTTCAATTTGTTCAGCAACGGCGACTTCTTGCCGTGCACCTCCAACTGCAGGTCCACGAACCGCTCCATGTAGCCTTCCAGGTGTTCTGGATCCGCCGCCATCATCTCTTCCAACGTCTTTCCTTCTTTATACTCAATGACCAACGCCCATTTCCCATCAACCTGGCCGACTTCCTTTACCTTCGGGATGTCCAAGCCCGTCGCTTCCACACGGGCCGTATTGAGTGCCTCGTTAAACACGTTCGCCTTCGGATGCTCCGGCTCGAACACCTTGACAATGCCCTCTTCACTCTTATATACTTCCTTGTAGCTGCGCTTTACGATCAATTCTTTTTGCTCCAAATTCATGATTATATCCTCCTTACTATGAGCACTTGGTGACCGTCCTTTGGTCACTTACGTGCGAATGTAGTTACCTGCAACTTGGCGAGGTCTTTTCGAGCCTAGTGCAGCGTAACCTCCTTTCATTACTTCCCATAATAACACTTCAAATAGATTTCCTTCATTTCCTTCATCAGAGGATATCTCGGATTCGCTCCCGTACACTGGTCGTTAAACGCCTGCTCCACCATGTCGTCCAGCGTGTCAAGGAAGTACTTCTCGTCAATGCCATATTCCTTGATGCTCTTCTTGATGCCGATTTTCTCCTTCAACTCTTCCAGCCTGGCGATGAAGTTCTCGAACACTTCCTCGTCCGTCGCCCCCTGGCAGCCCGCGAAACGACCCAATTCCGCGTATCTTGCCAATGCGTGCGGATATTCATACTGGGAGAAGGTTCCCATCTTTGTCGGTGCCTCCGCGGCATTGTAACGCATTACCTCCGTCAAGAGTACCGCGTTGGCCACGCCGTGCGGCAGGTGATGGAACGCACCAAGCTTGTGGGCCATGGAGTGATTGAGTCCCAGGAACGCATTTGCAAAAGCCATACCGGCCAGGCAGGAGGCATTTGCCATTCTCTCTCTGGCCACCGGATCATTTGCCCCGTTCTCATATGCGGACGGCAGATAATCAAATACCATTTTTACCGCTCTCATAGAAAGTCCCTGCGTATAATCCGACGCCATGATGGACACGTAAGACTCGATGGCATGCGTCATAACGTCGATACCGGACGCGCTGGTCAATCCCTTCGGCTGCGTCATCATGTTGTCCACGTCCACGATGGCCATGTTCGGCAAAAGCTGGTAATCCGCCAGCGGCCACTTCACGCCCGTGTCAGCATCCGTGATGATGGCAAACGGCGTCACCTCGGAACCCGTACCGGAAGAGGTCGGAATCGCCACGAAATAAGCTTTCTTTCCCATCTCCGGGAACGTATATACCCTCTTACGGATATCCATGAAGTCCATTGCCATGTCTTCAAAATTCACGTCCGGGTACTCATACATTACCCACATGATTTTCGCCGCGTCCATCGCGGAGCCACCACCGAGCGCGATAATCGTGTCCGGCTCAAAGGAGCGCATCATCGCGGTTCCCTGCCGCGCGCACTGCAACGTCGGATCCGGTGCCACGTCATAGAAGCAGGTGTGCTGGATTCCCATCTCATCCAATTTTTTCTCAATCGCGCCCACATAGCCATTCTTATAAAGAAACGTGTCCGTCACGATAAACGCCTTTTTCTTATGCATAATCGTGCCCAACTCATCCAACGCTACCGGCATGCAGCCTTTCTTGAAATATACTTTCTCCGGGGTTCTGAACCACAACATATTCTCTCTCCTCTCCGCAACGGTCTTGATATTCAGCAAATGCTTTACTCCCACGTTCTCCGAAACGGAGTTTCCACCCCAGGAGCCGCAGCCCAGGGTCAGGGACGGAGCCAGTTTGAAATTGTAAAGGTCGCCGATACCGCCATGGGAGGACGGAGTATTCACAAGGACGCGACACGTCTTCATCGCCGCCGCATGCTTGGCAATCTTCTCCGTCTGCGCCGGATGTACATAAAGGGAAGCCGTATGTCCATATCCGCCGTCAGCCACGAGCTGGGCTGCCTTCTCCAAGGCCTCGTCAAATGTCTTCGCCTTGTACATGGCCAATACCGGAGATAATTTTTCATGTGCAAATTCCTCGGAAATGTCTACGGACTCCACCTCGCCAATCAAAATCTTCGTGTTTTCCGGCACGTCAACGCCGGCCAACTTGGCAATCTCATAAGCGGATTTTCCCGGAATCTTACTGTTGAGCGCGCCATTGATGATAATCGTCTTACGCACCTTGTCAAGCTCTTCGCCCGGTTTTAGGAAATAGCATCCACGATACGCGAACTCCTTCTTAGCCTCCTCGTACACGCTCTCCAAAACCGTCACGGACTGCTCGGACGCACAAATCATACCATTGTCAAACGTCTTGGAATGAATGATGGAGTTAACCGCCATCCGCACGTCGGCCGTATCGTCGATAATGACCGGAGTGTTGCCCGCGCCCACGCCAAGAGCCGGTTTTCCTGACGAATAAGCCGCCTTCACCATGCCCGGGCCTCCCGTCGCCAGAATGATGTCCGCCTCCTTCATGACCGTGTTGGTCAGTTCGAGGGACGGCACGTCAATCCAGCCGATGATGCCTTGCGGCGCACCGGCCGCTACCGCCGCGTCCAGCACGATTTTTGCCGCCGCTATCGTACACGCCTTTGCCGCCGGGTGAGGGCTGATAATAATCGCGTTACGCGTCTTCAAGCAAATCAACGTCTTAAAAATAGCCGTAGAAGTCGGATTCGTCGTTGGAATGACGGCCGCCACCAGACCAATCGGCTCCGCCACCTTCTTAATTCCATAAGCCGCGTCTTCCTCGATTACGCCGCAAGTCTTGGTATTCTTATATGCATTGTAGATATATTCTGCCGCATAATGATTCTTGATGACCTTGTCTTCCACGATTCCTCTTTTTGTCTCTTCCACCGCCATCTTTGCCAGCGGGATACGCTGTTTATTGGCAGCCTTTGCCGCCTCGTAAAAGATTTTGTCCACCTGCTCCTGGGTGAATGTCGCAAAAATCTTCTGAGCCTCGCGCATCGCCTTCATTTTTGCTTCCAACGTTTCCACGCTGTCAACAATTTCAGGTATCATGGTTTCTTCCTTCTTCTCCATTGAACTGTTCCTCCTATTTTTGTTCTTTTTTCTTGCCTGCTAATAGTATACCTTATTTGTTAAAAAAATGTCAATATCATATTGTTAAATTATTAACATAATTTTCGCTTTCTTCTTGTGCATTCTATACAAAGCACAAGAAATAAAAGGCAAGAGACAAAACATCGTCCCCTGCCTTTTATTTCACTTTTCTTTTATTTCACTTTTCTTTTATTTCACTTTTCTTTTATTCTGTCTTTTTATTTTTCCATTCTTATACCAGCTCAATTACGACTTCCATCGCCGCATCACCTTTACGCTGGCCAATCTTGATGATTCTCGTGTAACCACCATTACGCCCCGTGTACTTCGGTGCAATCTCGTCAAAAAGCTTTGCAACAAGGTCAACCTGCTTGGTATTTCTCTTTCTTCCCGCCCCCTCGGCCGGAACTTCCTTGACCGGATATAATACCTTCAGCATCTCTCTTCTTGCATGGAGCCTGCTCGGCTTATCTCTCTTAATCGTCTTATCCACTTCGTCATAAACGGTTCTCTTCTTGCCGTCAACGACCTCTTTTACCCTCTTGCCGTCCTTGTCCTTACGAGCAACCTTTGCCTTAATGGTCACTTCCTCGTAATTGTCTTTCTCTCTCACGGCCATGGCGATAAGACCTTCCGCAATCTTGCGAATCTCTTTTGCCTTTGTCTCCGTCGTAACGATTCTTCCTCTATAAATCAGAGCCGTCACCTGGTTTCTAAGCAGAGCCTTTCTTTGGCTTGATGTTCTGCCGAGTTTTCTGTATTTTGCCATTTTTCCAATCCTCCATTATTCAACATTTGGTTATGCATCTTCGGGCTTATTAATCAAATGCCCCATCCGCACGCTTTGGGTTTACCGGATGGATAATCCCATTTACATTTTACTCTTCCCCTGAATTCAATTCCAAATTCAGTTCTTTCAACTTTGCAAGTACTTCCTCCAATGACTTACGTCCCAGATTCCGTACCTTCATCATGTCTTCCGGCGTCTTATTCGTGAGCTCCTCCACCGTATTGATACCGGCAC
>CATLEQ010000089.1 GCA_949915905.1 uncultured Lachnospiraceae bacterium
ACTCGCACCAATCACGTGGTGGGACGGGTGGAAAATTTAGGCGCGGCGGCAGCGGGAGAAAATGTCAATGGTGCGGTGCTGCGTGAAGCGGTGGCGGTACAGATGACCTGGCCGGGGGCTCCCTGCGTTTATTATGGGGACGAGGCCGGGATGGTCGGTTTCACTGACCCGGACAATCGGCGTACCTATCCGTGGGGACATGAGAATAAGAAGGTGTTGAATTTCCATCGCGAGATGATACGGATCCATAGGGCGCAGAGAATCCTGCGGGAAGGCTCGTTAAAAATCTTGCTCGGAGACAAACATATTTTGGCCTATGGCAGGTTCAAGGAGGATGACCAGATCGTGGTCATTTTAAATAATAATGGTTGGCAGCGGGAAGTTACCGTGCCCGTCTGGCCGGCGGAAGTGCCGATGGAGGGCGCGATGTGCAGGTTGATTTATTCCTATGAGGAGGACTATACGACGAGCTATGATGAATACCTGGTTACGAACGGGGAGGTCGTGGTCAACATGAATCCGCATTCCGTGCTGGTATTAAAGACAATGAAGAACCGTGAAGCGGCAATGGGGTTATGAGCAAGCAGCGAAGCGGATTGCGAATATCCGCTTGACAGAGAAAGGAGAATACGAAGATGGCAGAAAAGGGAAAATATTATATGACGACGGCGATTGCCTATACGTCGGGCAAGCCGCATATCGGCAATACTTATGAAATCGTGCTGGCGGACGCGATTGCAAGATATAAAAGGAGTCAGGGATACGACGTGTTTTTCCAGACGGGAACGGACGAGCACGGGCAGAAAATCGAGATTAAGGCCAAGGAGGCAAATACCACGCCGAAGCTTTTCGTGGATGGCGTTTCTACGGAAATCAAGCGGATTTGGGACTTGATGGATACTTCCTACGACAAGTTCATCCGCACCACGGACGAGGATCATGAGCGGCAGGTGCAGAAAATTTTTAAAAAGATGTATGCGAAAGGGGATATTTATAAAGGCTATTATAAAGGTCTTTATTGCACCCCGTGCGAGGCGTTTTTCACGGAGTCCCAGCTGGTGGACGGAAAATGCCCGGACTGCGGACGCGAGGTGCAGCCGGCGCAGGAAGAGGCGTATTTCTTTAAAATGAGCAAATATGCGGATCGGTTGATTGAACATATTAACACGCATCCGGAGTTTATTCAGCCGGTATCCCGTAAGAATGAGATGATGAACAACTTTTTGCTTCCGGGACTGCAGGATTTGTGCGTGTCAAGAACCTCGTTTAAATGGGGCATCCCCGTGGATTTCGACGAGGGGCATGTCGTGTACGTGTGGCTGGACGCGCTGAGCAACTACATTACCGGCATCGGTTATGATTGCGAGGGGAACAGCACGGAGCAGTTTAAGAAAAACTGGCCGGCGGATCTTCATCTGATTGGAAAGGACATCATTCGGTTCCATACGATTTATTGGCCCATTTTCCTGATGTCTCTTGAACTTCCGTTGCCGAAGCAGATTTTCGGGCATCCGTGGCTGCTGCAAGGGGACGGCAAGATGAGCAAGTCCAAGGGAAATGTGTTGTATGCCGATGAACTGGTTGACTTTTTTGGCGTGGACGCGGTGCGTTACTTTGTCCTGCACGAGATGCCGTTTGACAACGACGGCGTGATTTCCTGGGAGCTTATCGTGGAGCGCGTAAACTCCGATCTGGCAAACACGTTGGGCAATCTTGTCAACCGGACGGTTTCCATGACCAACAAGTATTTTGGCGGAACGGTAACGGACAAGGGCGTGACCGAGAACGGGGCGGAAGCGGGCATGTCGGGCGCGGAGGTGGACGCGGACCTCGCGGCGATTACGAAGAATACCGCGGCGGCGGTAGAGGCAAAGATGGACGGGCTTCGCGTGGCGGATGCCATCACGGAAATTTTCAATTTGTTTAAACGCTGCAATAAGTATATTGACGAGACCATGCCGTGGGTGCTGGCCAAGGACGAGGCGAAAAAAGACCGTCTGGAGACGGTGCTTTGGAATTTGATTCAGAGCATTTCCGAGGGCGCGAGGCAGCTGGAGCCATTCATGCCGAAAACGAGCAAGAAGATTTTGGAGCAGCTTGGCGGCGGGCATGTGACGGATAAGCCGGAAATTTTGTTCCAGAGGCTGGATGTCAATGAAGTCATGAAAAAGGTGGAGGAACTGCATCCGGCAGACGTGGAGAAATCAGTCGGGGAAAATGACAAAGCGGATGCAGATGGGAGTGCGACCGATGGTACGGCGGTGATTGACATCGAGGCGAAGCCGGAGATTACGTTCGAGCAGTTTGGCGCGATGCAGTTCCAGGTGGGCGAAATCATTGCCTGCGAGGAAGTGAAAAAGTCAAGAAAGCTTCTCTGCTCCCAGGTGAAAATCGGAAGCCAGGTCAAGCAGATCGTGTCCGGCATCAAGGCATATTATACGCCGGAGGAGATGGTCGGCAAGAAGGTGATGGTGCTTGTGAACCTGAAGCCTGCGAAGCTGGCTGGCGTTCTTTCGGAGGGAATGCTTTTGTGCGCGGAGGACGCGGAAGGGAACCTGGCACTGATGACGCCGGAGAAAGATATGCCATCCGGGGCGGAGGTGTGCTAGTTTTTGACAATGCTTTGCAGATGTGCTATAATTCGGCTATGTATATTTGGCGATAGATACATTTGGAGGAATTCACAGTGGATAAATACGAATATAAGCTGAAAAGCGAGCAGATGCTTGAGTTTATGGAGGACGGCGCGTACAACAAGGCCGCGGAGATTGCGGATACGATTGACTGGCGGCGGGTGCGCAATGCCACGATGCTGACGAACGTCAGTGATATCTATGAGAAGAACAGGGAGTATCAGAAGAGTTATGACATTCTCAATATCGCTTATCAGCGGGCGGAGGGCAGCAGGAAGATTTTGTATCGTCTGTGCGTGCTTGCCTTGAAGACAAAGAATGTAGATGAAGCGATTGATTATTATGATGAATTCGTCCAGACGGCTCCGAAGGATCCAAATCGTTATTTGCTGCGTTATCAGATACTTCGTGCCCGCAAGGAGCCGATTGAACAGCAGATTGAGGCATTGGAGGCTTTTAAGAAGGGTGAATATATCGAGGAGTGGGCGTACGAGCTTGCGAAGCTGTATCAGGAAGCGGGGATGACGGCGGAATGTTTGGAGGAATGTGACGACTTGATTCTCTGGTTCAGCGAGGGCAAGTACGTCTATCAGGCGATGGAGTTAAAGATGCGCTATAAGCCGCTGACCCCGTCACAGCAGGAGAAGTACAACCGCCGTTATGAGAAGTCAGGCACGACGGAGGAGATTCCGGGCATCGTGGAGTACAAGGAAGAGAAGGAAAAATCTTCGGTCATGATGAATCTGGGAGAAGAGCCTTTGCCGGAGGAGGCGGATGTGCAGAACCAGCCGGAAGTAGAGGCGGAGGAGGTCGAGGTCAAGAAGATTGGCAGTACCATGAAGCTTGACGAGGCCTTGCGCGCATTACTTCATTTGGAGACGCCGCCGGATCAGCGGGATACGGAGGACATGTCCGCCCTGGCGGCCCAGTTGGAGGAGGTTGACAGTACGGAGGATGACCTCGCCGGACTGGAGGGCGCGATGGCGGAGATAGAAGAAGTGTCGGAGTATGACGTGGTGGAGCCGAGGAAAAAGGCACCAAAGGTAGACATGGATCCGGATTTGGAGGAGCTTTTGCCTGATCCGGAGTTTGAGATAGAGGACGAGCTTGAATCCGTGGAGGAGTTTGGGACGGACGAATCCGAGATAGAGGAATTTGAGATAGAAGAATCCGAGGTGGAGGAACTTGATTTGGAGGAGGATCCTGCGTTGGCGTTGATTGACGCGGAGGAAATCGAAGGTGTCGAGGACGAGGAAATCGAGATAGAGAACTCAGAAACCGAAGATGACGCAATGGAAACCGCAGAAACGGAAGATGCGGAAGCCGAGACAGAGGCTTTGGATGCCCCGAAGGAGGACGGAGAAAAGGAAGAGCCGGTTGCCCTTGAAATCAGAAATAAGAAAGAGGTGGCGGCGGAAGCGAAGCTTGCGGAAAGCCTGATTATGAAAGCGTTTGAAGAGGAAGAAGCGGCATCGGGGATTCATTTGGAAACGTCCGCGGACGGCATCATGTCAAATGAGGGCGATGACGAGCAGATTGAAGGGCAGTTGAGTCTGGCGGATTTGATAGAGGGGTTCCAACTGACGGAGCAGGACGAGAAAGAGAAGCCGGAGACGGAGCGGCTTGCGGTAGAAGTTTCCGAGACGGAAGCTTTCGAAGCAAAGAAAGCGGAGGAAAAGGAATCCGAGGCAAAAGTTCCAGAAGCAAAGAAACTTGAGACAAAGGCACCTGAGGTAAAAACTTCAGAAGTAAAGAAATTCGAGAAAAAGCCTTCCAAGGCAGAGGAGGCTGAGGAGGAAGAACCAATTCTTCCGCCGGATATTTTGCAGTTGATTGAGGAGATTGAAAATGGCATTCCGGCGGAGCATGAAGAGGAGCCGGGAGAAAACCTCCAGATGAAAGACCTGGGCGATTTCGAAGATTACGATGAAGATGCGGACGATGAATTTGAGGACGCGCTTCTGGGTGATTTTGGGGAGGATGTTGAAGAAGAATTGACAGATGAAGCCGAGGAAGTCTTTGAAGAGGAATTCGTGGAAGAACTGGCTGAGGAGGAGATCGAGGACGAGTCGGAAGAAGATTGGGATGAATCCGAGGAGGAACTTGCGGAACTGACTGAAGAAGAGACCGAGGAGACTTACGAGGAAGAGTCAGCGGAAGATTGGGACGAGGCCGAGGAAGATTTCGAAGAAGCATTGGAAGAACAGTTCGAGGACGAAAGCCGGGAAGAAACCGAGGAAGAACCGGCGGAGGACGAGGGATGGGAAGACGCCGAGGAGACTTACGAGGAAGATATCGAAGAGGAGTCCGAGGAGGAGTTGTCAGAAGAGGAAGCTTGGGATGAAACCGATGAAGGCTTTGAAGAGGAGTCCGAAGAGGAATTGACGGAGGACGGAGCCTGGGATGAAGCCGAGGAAGGTTATGAGGAAGAGCCGGACGAGGGCTGGGACGAGGACGAGGCTTACGAGGAAGAATCAGACGAGGACTGGGACGAGGACGAGGCTTACGAGGAAGAATCAGACGAAGACTGGGACGAGGACGAGGCTTACGAGGAAGAATCGGACGAAGACTGGGACGAGGAGGACGAGGCTTACGAGGAAGAGTCGGACGAAGACTGGGACGAGGAAGACGAGGCTTACGAGGAAGAGTCAGATGAAGACTGGGAAGAAGCCGAGGAAGAACCCGTGAAAAAGGCGCGTCCGGTGAAACGGGCGGAAGAATATGACGATAGGGAAGTTCCCGACGAGGATGACGACAAGATTAACTTCCTTTCAGAAACCGCACCTCTCAGCAGAAAAGAGACGGCAAAGCTTTATGCGACGGGAAAGACGGCTCCGATACCGGTTGATGAGATTTCGAATGCATTGTCAATGTCAGACACGGGCTTCGTGGTGCATGGAAGGTATGACTTAAAGGTGCAAAGCGGGATTGGAACGCGGGCCGGCCTTACGGATGACCAGAAGAAATTGTTCTCTTATTTTGTCCCGGTTCGCGGCATGAGCGAGCAGCTTGTCGACGTGTTGGAGCAGGATAAAAACTGTACGACCCGCAATGGCACCTCGGCAACCGGAAACCTGCTGATTATTGGCAACAAGGGAAACGGAAAAACCGTATTGGCGGTCGACGTCGTGAAAGCCATTCAGAAGCAGCGTAATATTCGTCAAGGCAGGGTTGCGATTGTTTCCGGAGATTCTTTAAATAAGAAACGAATCAGTGACATCTTTTCCAAATTACATGCGGGAGCGCTGATTATTGAGAAGGCCGGAAAGATGAATGAGAAGACCGTGGCCAGGCTGAACAAGGCGATGGAACAAGAGACGGGCGAGTTGCTTGTCGTTTTGGAAGACCAGAGAAAGCCTCTCGACAGGCTGTTGACATCCAACCGTGAATTCCGCCGGAAGTTTACAAGCCGTCTGGAAGTCCCGATTTTGATTAATGACGAGTTGGTGACGTTTGGCCAGACTTATGCCAAGGAGAACGGGTATCTGATAGACGAAATGGGCATTTTGGCGTTGTACAGCCGAATTGACGAGTTGCAGAGGGAAGACCATCCCCTGACCATCGCGGAGGTTAAGGAAATCATGGACCAGGCGATGGAGCATTCCCAGAAGGTGTCGGCGAAGAAGCTGATGCGCAGGGTATTTGGCCGGGGAACGGATTCGAATGACAGAATTATATTGGGCGAGGCAGATTTTAACGCATAAAGAGATGCTGCGTATGGCATGGAAAGTTATACTCACGACAGATTTTATCTGCCGCAAAGAGTAACGAGTGACGGCCTGCGCAGCATTTTGCGGGACAAGGTGATCATGGACGGTCACGGTTCCGGTCAGGTCTGCGCGTTTACCGCGCTGACCGTGTAAAAAAGTGATGGAGATAAGGCATATGGCTCATCGCGGAGCGATTCTAATGGCCATATGCCGTTACGGTTCAGGGTTCGCCTGAACCGTAACCGCAGATGGGGCGTGTTTTATGAATGTGATTATATTGTCGGGTGGCAGCGGGAAGAGGTTGTGGCCGTTGTCCAACGATATCCGCAGTAAGCAGTTTATTCCTTTATTAAGAAATGAGAAGGGCGAATATGAATCCATGGCGCAGCGGGTGTACAGGCAGCTTCTCATGGCGGATCCAAACGTGCAGATTACGATTGCGACCAGCAAGTCGCAGGTCAGTACGATTCACAACCAGATTGGTGATGGCGTGTCCGTCTGCGTGGAGCCGTCGAGGCGGGACACGTTTCCGGCAATCGCGCTTGCGGCGGCCTATCTTCATGACGAGAAAAATGTGGATGAATCGGAATGTGTCGTAGTCTGTCCGGTCGATCCTTTTGTGGACGATGGATATTACCAGGTGGTGCAAAGTCTTGAGGGGCTGGTAAAGGAAGACAAGGCAAGTCTGACATTGCTCGGCGTGGAGCCTACCTATCCAAGTGACAAGTACGGCTACATCATTCCCGAAACGGACGACGCGGTCAGCGGGGTGAGGGAGTTCTGTGAAAAGCCTGACACCCGGAGGGCGAAAGAATATTTGGCTCAGGATGCGTTGTGGAACTCCGGGGTGTTTGCGTTTCGGTTGAAATACCTCATTGACAAGCTCCATGAAATGATTTCGTACACGGATTATCGTGACCTTTATGCAAAATATGACGCCTTGCCGTGTACCAGTTTTGATTATGTGGTGGCGGAGCATGAGGAAAGCATACAAGTGGTTCGCTATGGCGGGGAATGGAAGGACATTGGAACGTGGAACATGATGGCGGAGGTCATGGCGGATGTTTCCAAGGGAAATGTCATACAAGATGACACTTGCAGAAATACCCAGGTGGTCAATGAGTTGGACGTTCCTATTCTCTGTATGGGATGCAAGGACATGGTAATCGCCGCGAGCTGCGACGGCATTTTGGTGACGGACAAGGAACGCAGCGGTTATATGAAGCCGTATGTGGAATCAATCAGGGAAAAGGCGAGATACGTCGAAAAGTCCTGGGGGACGTATACCGTGATAGACATGCAGCCGGGGGCGATGACCGTGAAGGTGACGTTGACGGCGGGGAGCCGGATGAAATATCACAGCCATGAACAGCGGGATGAGGTTTGGAACATTGTTTCCGGCCAGGGGCGATGCGTGGTGGACGGGATGGAGCAGTTCGTGCGGCCGGGCGACGTGATATCGATTGCGGCCGGGTGCAGGCACACGCTGATCGCGAAGACCGACATGAGTGTGATTGAAGTGCAGATGGGGGCGGAAATCAGTCAGAAGGATAAGAAAGTATGGAACCAATGTTGTTGAAGCCGGTCGGGAAGGATTACCTTTGGGGCGGCTTGCGGCTGAAAACAGAATATGGTAAAAAGATGGGCATGGTTCCGCTGGCCGAGACATGGGAGTGCTCCACGCATCCGGACGGGATGAGCACCGTGGTAAACGGGGAGTTTGCGGGGTGGACGCTTCGGGAAGTGCTAGGGCGGCATCCGGAATATCTGGGCACCAAGGCACAAGGAGAATTGCCGATTTTGGTGAAGTTCATTGACGCGGAAAAGGATTTGTCCGTGCAGGTGCACCCGGGTGACGAATATGCCAGAACTTTTGAGCGGCAAAATGGAAAGACCGAGATGTGGTACGTGCTGGACGCGAAACCGGGGGCGAGCTTGATTTGCGGGTTTGCCCACGACATGACCAGGGAGCTGCTTAAAGAGGCGATAGAAAACAAGGAGCTGGACAAGCAGCTTCAGAAGGTGGACGTGCATAAGGGCGACGTGTTTTTTATCCCGGCGGGAACGGTTCATGCCATCGGGGCGGGTGCCCTCGTGGCGGAAATACAAGAAAGCTCCAATGTGACTTACCGGGTGTATGATTATGACCGGACGGATAAGGACGGAAAGCGGCGGGAGTTGCATTTTGACAAGGCGATGGAGGTCTTGAATCTGAAGTCGGGCGTGGACGTGCGGCAGAAGCCGCGGATGGTGCGCTATTATCCGGGATGTTCGCGGGAACTCTTGTGCCGTTGCCAATATTTTGACACGGAGCGGATTCAAATCAGCATGGCGTTCTCCTTTTCCGTTTTGGAAAATTCGTTTCAGGTGCTATTGTGTCTGGAAGGGGAAGGGCAATTGGAAATCGGTGGGCAAGGCGAGGCGGATGAGGGACGCGGACAAGGTGAAGGAGCAAAGAAAGCGGACGCGTTGCATTTCGGAAAAGGCGACTGCGTGTTTCTTCCGGCGGCCATCGGCCGGTGCCATATATCCGGCCGGGCGGAACTGTTGAAAATCCGTTGCTGACAGACGTGCGTGCGGGGGAGGCGCAAGTTTTGCGGGCAGCAAACTATTTGTGGAAATAAAGAGATACGAGGAGAAAGAGTATGAAAAAAGCATTGATTACCGGAATTACGGGGCAGGATGGTTCCTATTTGGCAGAATTTTTGTTGGAAAAGGGCTACGAGGTGCATGGCATTATCCGTCGTTCCTCCGTGTCTACGACGGAGAGAATCGACCATTTGATTGCCGCCGGGACGATTACGCTGCACGACGGCGACTTGTCCGATTCTTCCAGCATTATCCGCATTGTAAACGCGGTACGTCCGGATGAGGTTTATAATCTGGCCGCGCAGAGCCATGTCGGGGTCAGCTTTGACGCCGCGGAGTACACCGGGGACGTGGATGCCATCGGCGTGCTGCGTATTTTGGAGGCGGTGCATATGCTGGGACTGGACAAGACCTGCCGCATTTACCAGGCGTCGACTTCGGAGTTGTATGGAAAGGTCGAGGAGTGCCCGCAGAGCGAGACAACCCCGTTTCATCCGTACAGTCCGTACGCGGTGGCGAAGCAGTACGGCTTCTGGATGATGAAGGAGTACCGTGAGGCGTATGGAATGTTTGCCTGCAATGGTATTTTGTTTAATCACGAGTCGGAGCGCCGGGGCGAGAATTTTGTGACGCGCAAGATTACGCTGGCGGCAGGGCGGATTGCCTGCGGATTACAAGACCATTTGGAGCTTGGTAATCTGGATTCCCTGCGCGACTGGGGCTATGCGAAGGATTACGTGGAATGCATGTGGCTGATTTTGCAGCAGGATACGCCGGATGACTTTGTGATTGCCACCGGGGTGCAGCACACGGTGCGTGAGTTTACGACGCTGGCGTTTGCACATGACGGGATTGAACTGGAGTGGCGCGGCAGCGGCCTGGATGAGAAGGGCTATGACAAGAAGACCGGGAAAATGTTGGTGTGCGTGAACCCGCAGTGGTTTCGACCGACGGACGTGGTCAACCTCTGGGGCGACCCGACCAAGGCGAGGACCGTGCTTGGCTGGAACCCGCAGAAGACCAGTTATGAGGAACTGTGCGCGCTGATGGCGGAGCATGACTTGCGGCTGGCGAAGAAAGAGGCCGGGATGTGCTGATAAAAATTTCATTTTCCTATAGATTCTTTTCCTTATGTGTGCTATACTAGCTGTGGGTTTATAAAATGAATACGATTAGGACATACGAATTGACTTTTTGAGAAAGGCAATAGTATGTCCTTTTTTGCATACATGGAAATATGGTGTCGGGGGCATGGTACGTTTGACACACGGGGTGAAAGGAGAAGAACCATATGGGACTGTCGAAAATTGAAATGATTATCAGGATGGAGAAGCTTACGGAGTTGAAAGCCGCCTTGAGCAAGCATGGCGTGGAAGGCATGACGGTCTTCCCGGTTCTGGGGTGCGGCGTGCAGAAAGGAACGAAGGAATACGAGGTGGACAAAAATTATGTGATGGAGCTTTTACCGAAATACCAGGTCAATCTCTTGGTGGAGACGGAGAAGGTAAAGGACATCGTGGAATTTGTCAAGGAGGAGCTGTATACCGGACACATTGGTGACGGGAAAATCATAGTGTACCAGTTGGATAATGTGATTCGCGTGCGCACGGGTGAGGACGGCGCGGCGGCGTTGCACTAAGGAACAGTTTCAAATGAGAAACCTCACGAGGTGTTCCTTGAAAGGAGGGGGATAATCGAGTTATGGAGGAAAAAAAGTTAGGGCTTCGGAATGTGATATCAATTTCCGTAGGTCTTGTCATTGCCACGAGTTGTCTGGTGTCCCTCGGGGAAGGCGCGGGGACGATAGGCGTGGCGTTTATCGGAACGATGGTGGTCGCTTGTTTGTTTAACATGATGACGGTTGCCTCGCTGGCGGAGCTGAACGCGCTGATGCCGAATACGACGGGAGGACTTGCGCAATACACGCTGGCATGCATGGGGCCGTTTCCGACGTTGATCTCCATGGTGGGAGGATATTTCGTCTGCAATACCCTCTCTTCGGGCGTGGAGGCTTCGATTTTTTCTTACGCGATGGAGGAATCATTCCCGTTTCCAATTCCCAGTATTGGATACACGCTCATCGTGACGGTGGTCATCATGTTTGCCAATCTGTACGGGGTGGACATGTTTGCCAAGATTCAGGATTTGGTTGCCTACTTGCTGCTCGGCTCCATGTTGATTATGGGAGGCATCGGCATGCTGGGCATGGGGACGGGACAAATCGTGGAACAGCCGGCCTACATGGTGTCCGACCCCGGCGCGGTAGTGTCCATGACGGCGGTCGCGTTCTGGTTGTTTATCGGAGCGGAATATGCGATTCCGGTTTCCAAAAACGTAAAAAACGCAAGGCGCAACGTGCCGCTGGGGATGATGCTCGGTCTGGTGGTGATTTGCGTGGTGCAATCGGTTCTCATACTGGGATTCCGGAATTATACCGAGTGGGGCGCTCTGGCGGATTCGGCGGCACCGCACCTATTGTATGGCTACAATCTGTTAGGTGACACGGGAAAGATGTGGATGACCCTGGTGGCCGGACTGGCCGTGGTCAGCACGCAGAATTCCACGGTAAATGGATTGGCGGACATTGCCCAGGGAATGGCGAAATTGAACATGCTGCCGCAAATATTTGCGAAAACGAACAAACGGGGGGTTCCGTATTTCGGCGTCATCAGTATCAGCGTGATGATTTTCCAGTTTGCGGCACTAAGTGATGATTCGGCGGACTCGATTACATTTTTGATATTGGTCGGTTCGGTATTTTGGATGATTTCGTATATATTGGCGCACATCGACGTGCTGATTTTGCGGAAACGCCTGCCAAAGGCTCCGCGCACGTTCAAGGTGCCCTGCGGTCCATTGTTCCCGATATTGGGAATTATTGGAACAAGTTACATGGTGTTGCACATTTCCAACGACCCGGTGGAGCGAGGCAC
>CATLEQ010000090.1 GCA_949915905.1 uncultured Lachnospiraceae bacterium
CCCCTCTTCAAAGCAATTGTATAGTTCAATCAAAAGTTCGCCCAATATCGTCAGATATTCTTCGCGTCCCTCGAACGCATAGGGAATCGCACAGCGAAGCTCGGCATACAGCACGCACAGAATTTGACCGTACTCCTCTCCCAACACGTCACATGCATGGGAAGGGTTGGCATAGCTTGTCTCATACGCCCCGGGCAAAATGTCCCGGTAAAAGCTTTCATTTTTTCTCCTCAGTTCCTCCAGACCAAGCTGATAAAACGTCCCGTCCGTCACTTGTTCCAGCACTTCTTCCGTCTGCAGAAAAAATTCCGCCATCTGCCGGAAAAAGTCACGAAACGGCTCTTGTACCGTCTCTTCCGTCGCCATTGCCTTGATACGCTCCAGACAAAGTACGTGCCGTTCACTTTGTATCGTTTCCATCCTTCTCCTCCTCATAGACATCCTATCACGAATACGACAATCAAAAAAAGCAGAATCACAATATTGACCGCGATTCCCACCTTGCAATTCACATAATTTTTGTCCCGCTCGCGAAACCCGTCCATCGCGGCACGCATTCCGCCAAACGCGAGCAGTACTGCCACCGCGCCCAGGCCGCCCGTAAAGCGCACGCCCTTCGTTCCCAACAAAAACGCCACGAGAACCGCCGCCGCGAACACCACCAGCGAGGCAATTGCAAAATAACAAGACCAGGCTCCCATGTGGGAATGGGTGAACACCGTCCGCCCGCCACGGGTAACCCGCGTCCTTTTATAGTTCCTTTCCTGCCTGCGCCTGACCTTACGGCTGTTTCCTACGCCCATCATGTTTTCTCCTTATCTCATTACACACTAAAAAGAAGAGATATCCCAATGCCCCGCCAATGGTATTTAAGAGCATGTCGTCCACGTCGCAGCTCCCGACGCGCGTCACCAGCTGGAACAACTCCACTCCAAAACTTAATAAAAAACTGAAAAACACCGTTTTAAAAAATCCCCTGTACCTGCTCGCCACGGCGATGAAGAAACCAAACGGAACAAAAATCAATATATTTCCAAATAAATTAGCGAATACCGCAAAGGCACCCAACTCCTCCCGGTATTCGATAAAACGCCGTATTTCCCTAAACAACTCCAAATTGTACCGGTACTCTCTTGATACCCCGGTACGACCGTACCACTCGGCAAAGCACAAAAAATAAACAAGAAAAATAATATAGGCCAAAAAAAGTACTCTCCCGAGTGCCCGGTATCTCTTTATTTTTTTCTGACTCAACCTTCGTTGCCCCTATTCTTCAAAATGTAATCCCGTGCCTGTCCTTTAAAAGCCTCGCCCCATTCACGATGGTGATAACACCGGAGGCCAGGCCCGCCACAATCATGATAATCCCGAGCGTGATGTTCATCACGCTGGAGGACGTCATCGTCTTATACGCCTTTTCCATAATTTTTCACTCCTTCCTGCTTTTACGACAGTCCCTTTACTTCACCCCGTATGTCTCGTAATACGCGTCAATTGCCGACTTTAACTTGTCATCAATTATGATTTCCCCTTTGTATGGCCTATTATACAGATATTCCGTCACTTCCGCCATCGTCACGATTGCATTTGCAGGAAATCCGTAAGTCTGCATAATCTCCTCAAGGGCACTTACCTTCCCGCCTTTTCCGACCTCCATGCGGTTTAAGGACACCATCAGTCCCTTAATCTCCACGTCAGCCTGCGCCTTGATAATGGGAAAGGTCTCCTCGATGGACTTGCCCGAGGTCGTCACGTCCTCTATGATGACGACGCGGTCCCCGTCCTGAAGCCTGCTTCCCAGCAGGATGCCCGTATCCCCGTGATCCTTGACCTCTTTCCGGTTCGAACAGTAGCGCACGTCCTTTCCATATAACTCGCTGATGGCCATCGTCGTGGCGACACTCAAGGGAATCCCCTTGTACGCCGGTCCAAACAATACGTCGAACTCCAGGCCATAGTTATCATGAATGGCCTTCGCATAATACTCTCCCAGATGCCGAAGCTGCGCGCCCGTCACATAGGCTCCCGCATTCATGAAAAACGGGGATTTGCGCCCGCTCTTCAAGGTAAACTCGCCAAACTTGAGAACGTTGCTCTCTACCATGAACTCAATGAATTCCTGCTTATAACCTTCCATATGTCCACCTTCTCCTTATATTCTGACAAGAGCATAACACAAAACCCATAAAAAATACAGTGTTTTTTCAAAATAAGGTTCAAACCTTCACCTTACACCGACTGTAAGTGTACAATTGCATTTTCCTCTGTTATGATAAGCAAGGAAGTTACACCGCACTAGGCTCGAAAAAACCTCGCCAAATTGCGGGTAACTACATTCGCACATAAGTGACCAAAATACGGTCACTAAGTGCTCATAGTATAAGGAGGTATGAATCATGAATACAAATCGCATTTTACAAGTACAAAATATTAGCAAGACCTACGGCAAGGGCTCTTCTTCGACCACCGCCCTTTCCGGCGTTTCCTTTGACGTATTGGAGGGTGAATTTTTGGGAATCATGGGAGCGAGCGGCTCCGGCAAGACAACGCTGTTAAACTGCATCGCGACGATGCAAAAACCGACCAGCGGAAAAATTTTGCTAAACGGGGAAGACATTTCCGCCTTTAAGGGCAAGTCCCTGGCAAATTACCGGGGAAATAAGATTGGCTACCTATACCAGTCATTCGAGCTTCTCGAAAACCTGACGGCCAGTGAAAATATCATCCTGCCGCTGTCACTGCACGGGGTTCGAAACCAGGATGCCGAACAAGCATTGATTCCGTTGGCAAAACACCTTGACATCACGGACGTGTTAAATAAATTCCCGACACAGATGTCCGGCGGTCAAAAGCAACGGGTCGCCGCCGCCCGCGCATTTATCTCAAATCCCGACATCGTGCTCGCGGACGAGCCGACCGGGGCGTTAGACAGTAAGAACGCCAAGATTCTGTTAGATAAATTAAGCGTCTTAAACCGGCAGGAGAAAAAGACCATCGTCATGGTCACGCACGATGCCAACGCCGCCAGCTATTGCTCCCGCATCCTTTTCATCCAGGACGGGACAATCTTCCACGAGCTGCGAAAAAGCATCAAAAACGAGACTCCGGCAATGTTTTATGAGCGCATCATGACCGTAATCGCACAATTGGGAGGAGGAAGCGCAAATGTTCTTTAAACAGATTTTAAGCAATATAAAGAAAAACCGCAAGGACAACGGCTTGTTCTTTGCCACCCTTTTAATCGCCATCGTTGCATTTTATACGTTACTTTCCCTGGAATCACAAGACGTCATGCGTTTTTTAAAGACCTTGGAGGGCGATGCCATTCAAAAACTGATGCTGCTTGTTCCGCTCATTTATGTCGTATCCTTGTTTTTCGTTTTCTTCCTGGTGTATTTTGCATACAAATACCAGATGGAAAACCGCCGCAAGGAATTTGGGCTTTATCTGATGTTTGGCATGAAACGCGGCCGGCTGTTTCTGATGCTGATGTGCGAGACCATTTTAAATAGCATGCTATCTGTTTTTATTGGTATTCCCGTTGCTTTGCTGTTGACGGAAAGCATCAGTCTGACAACTGCGCGCCTTGTCGGCCTGGGTATTATCGGACATCAGTTTTCCCTTTCGCCCGCCGCCATTTTGGGAACCGTCTGTGGATTCTTTCTCGTGCAGCTTATGGCCATGCTGATTTTAAGTATCCACTTCTGTCGCATGGAGCCGGCCGATTTGATAAGGGCGGAGGCTGACATTGCGCCCAAGAATGTTTCCGGCAAAAAAGGAATCCTCTCTTTCGTTTTCGGAATCCTTTTTCTGGCCCTCGCCTATGCGACAGGTGTCACACTATTAAACCGCTTCGAGGGATTGCCTACATTACTTGTTCTGGTTTTTGGAACCCTTGGCACCTTTTGGCTTTACCGGGGACTGGGAACTTTCATAGAACATGCCCTGCAGGCACGGAAAGCAAAAAAAAGCGGACTCTATACATTTACCGGCCGGCAGATCCAGGAAAATGTATTGAACCAGCACGCCTCCCTGGCCGTTTCCTCCCTGCTTCTTTTGATGGCGCTTGCCTGCATTTCCTTCGGCATCGGCATGGGGATGGGGCGAACCGCGGCGGACGCACGGGCTTGTGATTTTTCCCTGATGGGCTCCGAAGAAGAGGTAACGGCATTTGTCCAAAAAAAGGAAAACCAGGACATGATCGAGGTCTGCTATCCCATGTATATCGGAAACATTTACCAGGGGGATTACACGCTCTCCGCCACCGGCCTTGTAGATGCCATAAAAAAGACTCCGCAAAACGACCTGCGGGACAAGATTATTGAAAACCTCAGCATGGACGACAATTATCTTCACCTGTTTCCGGTCAGTAGCTTTAACAACCTCCTTGCATCCATGGGAGAAGAAAAAATACAACTGAACGACAATCAGGCCGCATTTTACAGCCGCATGGCGGCCGACTCCCCGAACTACCTGGAAATATGGGAGGCCGCCCTGAAATCCGGTGCTTACGCAGAATTTAAGGCACCGGACGGGAGCAGTAAAAAAGTTGAACTTTTACCGGATGTATATTATAATAATATCGTTGCAGACCGGGCAATCACGCTTTCCACCACGCTAATCCTGCCGGATGACCTTTATACGACGTTAACCACGCCTTTGGCAGAGAGCAAGGCCAGCATGGCCGATGGAATTGCCAATGCAGGTGAAGAGACTTCCGGCATGGCCGATGTGACCAAAAGCAGTGACGATTATGACGACAACGATGCAACGATTCCGTTTGCCTGGAACATCCGCATTAAGGATGTCATCGTGAAAAACGAGGGGCTCCTTCCCGCCATCATGAAAATGGACGAACGCCTTGTTCAGGCGGGGCTTTCCTATGACAGCTATCTGGGCGGAATCGGCAGGAACCTATTTTACACGGTAGCCTCGAGCTATTTGAGCATTTACCTCGGCGTTCTCTTCCTATTGATTGCCAACACGGTACTCGTCCTCAAATATTTGATCTGGCAGAAAATGAACCGCCGCCGTTACCTCACCTTGATGATGCTGGGGGCGGAGAAAAAAGCCATCTCGCTCTCCATGGAAACACAAATCAGGCTGTATTTCCTGCTGGTACTTGGGGTCGCCCTGGTAAACTCCGTTTTTGCCATCTGGTCCATGTTTAAAAGCTTTGTCAGGCTCCCCGCAGGAACCTCCCTAGAAATGGTGGCGCTTCTTGCCTGTATCGAGCTCGTCTGCTTCGTTCTGGTGGAATTACTTTATATTTATATCGTGCAGCGAAAGAGCCGGAAGGAAATCCTATCCCTGCATGTAAGTGAAAGGCCGGAATAATGAAACAACACATCATGATTATCGAAGATGACATTTATTTACGTGAAGAGCTTGCTCATACATTTGAGAAGGAGGGGTACTCTGTCTTAAGTATCTCCTCCTTCCAGAACCCGGAGCAGGAAATTTTAGACGCCCACCCCGACCTTATCGTGCTGGACTTAAACCTTCCCGGCAAGTCAGGTTTTGAACTCTGCAAATACTTGAAAGGCCGCTGCACCTTCCCCATCCTGATTTTGACCGCCCGGGACAACTTAACCGACGAACTGCGCGCCTTAGGACTGGGGGCCGATGATTACCTGACCAAGCCTTGCCATCCCGACCGGCTGCTTGCGCGTGCCGCAAGGCTTCTTAAAACCTATCAGCGGCTTCCCCTCATCCTGCAGTTTGAGGACTTGTCCTTCGACGTGGACAATTGCCGGGTGATACAAAATGACCACTCGCTCACCTTGCCCGAAACAGAAGGGAAAATCCTAAAGCTCTTAATGGAACATGTGCCGGACGTCGTTTCCAAAGAGTGTATCGCCAACGAAATTTGGGGCGGCCTGGAATACGTGGACGAAAATATTTTGCAGGTGAACATGACACGCCTGCGCAAAAATCTGGATAAAATCGGACGAAAGAACATCGTACAGACCGTTCGGGGACAAGGATACACCTTGAAAGAGTCCAAGACGGCTCGCGTGAATGAACAAGCAGGACAAGAACCCAAATTGTGAATGCGGACACGATTGCAAGAATGCCCAGAAAGGAATTTGAACCATGAACGTATTTAAAAAACTTTTATCCGCCACCTATCTTCCATGGCTGCTTTTGCTGGCATGCTCGGATCTTTTTTTCACGTTCCTGGTATGGCTGGCAAACCCGGATGCCTTGCGCGTGCTAGTTCCCGTTATTTTATTATTCGGACTGATTTTATTCTCCTCCATTTTTTTCTTTGTACAATATAGGTTGCGCCGACAGCACCGGAGCATGGTTGAATTTTTAAAAAATCCCGCGCCGGAATCACTCCAACAAGTCCTGTCCACGCAAGTTCCTGCCTTATACCCCGCCGTACGGGATTTATTGGAACACGTACTTTGGCAGGCGAAAGCATTGGAAGATGACCGGGCACAGCTTTTAGCTTACCAAGAGTTTATCGAGGAGTGGACACACAATATCAAAACCCCTCTTTCCCTCTTCACCTTGGTATTGGACAACCACAAGGAGGAAATGTCCCCCTACGTGTACCAGCGTATGACGCATGTGCGCCAGGAAATCCAGACGGACGTGGATATGATTTTATATTATGCCAGACTGGAAGCGGCACATGTGGAATATCTCTTTGAAACCATCCGCTTGCCGGAATTGATAAAAGAACTCGTACAAAATTATCAGGAGCAGATGGAGGAAACCGGTATTTTGATAGAAACGAACTGCCCGGATATCACGCTTGTCAGTGACCGGAAGGTGCTGACCTTCATCCTTTCCCAGATATTGAACAATGCTTTTCAGTACACCCCGCATGAGGGCGGAAAAATTTACATCTGCGGGTGGAGCGAGGCGGCATCCTCCGTCTTTCATCTGGCGGTGCGCGACAACGGACACGGCGTTCCGGCCGAGGACGTTCCCTTCTTGTTTGACAAGGGCTTTACCGGGAACCATCCTGACCGGCAAAATGCCACCGGCATGGGCTTGTATCTGGTGGCAAAATACGCCGAAGCCCTGGCCGTCGAAGTACATGTGGAAACGGAGCTAACGGATATGGGCCAAGACTTGCATCCTGACATGGATTTTCGCACGGGATTTGGCATAGAACTGATCTTTTATAATATCAACTTATACCCGAGGGCATCCCTTAACGCATGCCCCTGCGGGGCGGGCGAACCCTCCGGGTTCGTCAATGTATAGGAGCGTGAACAACTATGGAGCAAATAAAATGGGGACTTATGGGTGCCGGAAGGATGTCCGGCTGGTTTGCAGAGGCTTTGTCGATTCTGCCCGATGCCAACCGCTACGCGATTGGTTCCAGAGATTACGAAAAAGGGGAACAGTTTGCCAAAACCTATGGTTTTCAAAAGGTTTATGCCTCTTACGAGGATTTGGTAAACGACCCGGAAATCGACATCATTTACATCGGAACTCCCATCCGCTACCACTATGATTCGTTAATGCTTGCCATAAACGCCGGGAAAAACGTTTTATGTGAGAAAGCTTTGACGCTAAACGCCGCCCAGGCAAAGACGGCTTATGCCCTCGCCCAGGAAAAGCACGTCTTTTTCATGGAAGCCATGTGGATGAAATGCCAGCCCGCCTACCGCAAAATGATAGAGTGGATTCGTGGCGGCCTGCTTGGTGACATCTTGTCCGTGGAAGCCCGCTTTCACACCAAATCCAGAAAAGGACACCGGCTCTTCCACTATGAAACCGCCGGGGGCGCGCTGCTTGACTTAGGCATATATCCGCTCACCGCCGTTTGCGACATCCTGGGATACCACCCTTGTGAAGTTGTCAGCCGTGCCGCCATCGGCAAGGAAAAAGTGGACTACATGAATTCCACCCTGCTTTCCTACGAAAACGGCAGTTTTGCTTCCGTAAACAGCGGACTTGCACTGTCAAAAATGATTTCTTTATTTATCGTTGGAACAAAAGGACGTATCGCCATCGATGAGGAATTTTTCTTCCAGGCCCAGCACGTCGAGGCTTATGGATATGACGACACACTGCTGGGAAGCTTTGACGGCCCGTTCCTCAAAAACGGCTACGAATTCGAAGCAATGGAGGTCATGGACTGCCTTCGCAACCATAAGGTGCAAAGCGACCTTGTGACTCCCGAAGACTCACTCGCGGTCATGGAACTGCTCGACACCCTTCGGACACAGTGGGGAATGAAATTTGACTTTGAAGATTAAAAAAGATAGCCGGGAACCCTTTTACAAGTTCCCGGCTCTGTTTTTATCTTCTTAATTATGCGTTCGCCTGCGCCGCAACTTCCGCCGCGAAATCGTCAACCTTCTTCTCCAGGCCTTCGCCGGTCTCGAAGCGGATGAACTTCTTAATCGTCACGTTCGCGCCATTCGCCTTTGCCACCTTTTCTACATACTGGGCAACCGTCAAATCGCTGTCCTGAACGTATGCCTGATCCAACAAGCAGATTTCCTTCATCTCTTTGTTCAGACGTCCGATTACCATCTTCTCGATGATGTTATCCGGCTTCGGCTTGTTGCTCTCCGCATTTTCCTTCAATGCGACAGACATCTGGATCTCTTTCTCATGATCCATGTACTCCTGCGGAATCTCGTCGCGGGACACATACTTCGGAGACATCGCCGCAACCTGCATCGCGACATTCTTCAAACACGTCTTAATCTCGTCATTAATCACGTCCGTAGCCGCCTCCAAGAGGATGCCGATACGTCCGCCGCCGTGAATGTAGGATACCACGCAGCCGTCCGTCACAATCTTCTCAAATCTTCTGATGTTCAGATTCTCACCGATTACGGCGATTTTTGCCACCAGGGCATCTTTCACGGTCATGGTCGCATCCTCTGCCCATGTCTCGGCCATAAATGCGTCCATATCCGCAGCGTCACTGTTCAACGCCTGATTTGCCACTGCCGCAACATACTCCTGGAACTGCTCGTTCTTCGCCACGAAGTCCGTCTCGGAGTTCACTTCTACGATAGAAGCTGCCTTGTCGTCTTTTACCACCGTCATGACAAGACCTTCCGCCGCGATTCTGCCGGCTTTCTTCTCCGCCTTTGCCTGACCGTTCTTTCTCAAAAATTCAATCGCCGCGTCCATGTCCCCGTTCGTCTCGTTCAGAGCCTTCTTGCAGTCCATCATGCCCGCGCCCGTCATTTCTCTTAACTCTTTTACCATGCTTGCTGTGATTGCCATGATTATTATCCTCCACTATATAATGATGATACCAGGGTCAAAAGGTCATGTATGACATGCTTGCATGTCAATACATGACTTTGAGACCCGCAAAACACCGAAAAGTAGCCATTTTTCGTAGAAAAATGAGCGGATTTGAGGTGTTTTAGGATTACGGGAGCACGTAGTGCAAAGTAATCCGTGGTATACTTAATTTTCTTCTACTGCCTCTGCCTCTTCTACTTCCGCCTCCGGCTCGAACGTCTCTTCTGCCGCGCCCTGATTTGCCTCGATAACGGCATCCGCCATCTTGGAAACAATCAACTTTACGGCTCTGATCGCGTCGTCATTGCCCGGGATTACATAATCGAGCTCTTCCGGGTCACAGTTTGTATCACAGATGCCAATCAACGGAATACCAAGCGTATGGGCTTCCTGCACGCAGATTCTTTCCTTCTTCGGGTCTACGACGAAAATCGCGTCCGGAATCCGCTTCATCTCCTTGATACCGCCAAGGTTCTTCTCTAACTTCTCCCACTCTTTTCTCAGCTTGATGACTTCCTTCTTCGGCAATACGTCAAACGTGCCGTCCTCGGACATTCTCTCAATATCCTTCAATCTCTGGACACGGCTCTGAATCGTCTTGAAGTTTGTCAGCATACCGCCCAGCCATCTTTCATTTACATAATACATGCCGCAACGCTCCGCTTCCGTGCTGATCGCGTCCTGCGCCTGCTTCTTCGTCCCCACGAAAAGGATGGTTCCTCCTTGTGAAACGATATCGGAAACCGCCATATACGCGTCATCTACCATGCCTACCGACTTCTGCAGGTCAATGATGTAGATGCCGTTTCTCTCCGTATAAATGTACGGAGCCATCTTCGGGTTCCATCTTCTCGTCTGGTGTCCAAAATGAACACCCGCTTCCAAAAGCTGTTTCATTGAAATAACACTCATGTTTCTTTCCTCCATTTGGTTTTTTTCTTCCATATGCTTTTCCTGCCCCAAGACCCTGCTGTCTCCCTGCCGCCATAAGGAACTGTCAAGAAATAAATATTCACAATTCCTAACCGCGGGAAAACGCTTTGGCACCGTCAGAGCCAACCGCATACGTGACTTCTTATACTCACGGTCGATGAAATCTACCGTGAGTACTGCGCCGACCGCGGCCGCAAAGCGGCATATTTCCTCATGCGGTTGTGCGCATCATACAAGCCGCCACCTGCCACTGCAAACGGCAGACTTTCACAACGTTTATAGTTTAGCATAAGCCCCTGGGAAATGCAAGAACATTTTCTACTGTTTTCTATAATTTACCACCGTCATCTGGAGCGTTTGCATTCCCCGGTATTCATTTATCGTGGGATAGTATGTAAACGCCATCCGCCGCGCCTGCTCCATCTCCCTCAAGCATCCTTGCACGTCCCCAAAATAAACCGCATCCATCTGCAGTCCCTTCTCGCTCTCCACACGGAATTTCAGCACGTTTTTATTTTTCCCGACGACGCGCGGGTTAATCACCCGCAGATTTTTTTCCACGAACAACGGCTTTGTATTTCCCTTGCCAAATGGTTCCAATGCCTTCAATTCCTCGACAAGCTTCTTGGAAATGTAGGAAATGGGAAGCATCATGTCAATCGACACCCTCGGTGTCAAATCCTCATCCGTCAAATTTGCCAGCTCGTTGATACGCTTCCTAAACGGCTCGACATTTTCCTCTTCCAGGGAAAGTCCCGCCGCCATCTTGTGCCCGCCGAACTTCGTGAAAAGCTCCCGGCACTTGCTCATTTCCTCAAACATGTGGTAACGCTCAATCGAACGCCCGGAACCCTTCACTCCGTTTTCCGAATTCGTCAGCACAAATACCGGGCGGTAATATTTTTCCCGAATTCGCCCGGCAATAATCCCGGCAATGCTCTCATGGCAATCCGGAAGGTAGACAACCAGCACCTTGTCCTCTTTCAAGGCGGTTTGCTCGATCTGTTCTACGGCCTGCTCCACGCCCTTCTCCGTCATCTCCTTGCGGCTGTCATTTAACGCCTTCAAATCTTGTGCCAGAGTGACGGCTTCCCGCCTGGTTTTCGCGTTCAACAGCTCCAACGCCCGCTTGGCGGTATCCAGCCGCCCTCCTGCATTGATGCACGGTCCTATGATAAATCCGATGTGATACGCGGTCAGCTCTTCCGCCGACACCCCGGTGCATTCCATCAACGCCTTCAAGCCCTCGTTTTTCGTTTTTTTCAACATTTCCAGCCCATGCTTTACAAAAATCCGGTTCTCCCCGACCAGGTCCATGACGTCCCCTACCGTGGCAATCGCCACATTTTCCATCAAATCCCCAAGGATAGTGGTATCTTGTTCTTCCGACTTATATAATGCCTCCACCAGTTTGTAAGCCACGGCCGCCCCGCATAATTCCTTGAACGGGTATTCGCAGTCCGCCCGGCGCGGATCCACCACCGCGTCCGCGTCCGGCAACCGCCAGATTTTATCCTTGTTCGCATTAGCTGATAAAGCAACCTCGCCCGGGTGTTCCTCATCCGGCAGCGCAAACGGGACTTCATGGTGATCCGTCACGATAATGGTCATT
>CATLEQ010000091.1 GCA_949915905.1 uncultured Lachnospiraceae bacterium
GTAAACGGCAACCTGATCATGCATGACAACCGACAGCTTTACCGCCTGACTTTTTACCTATAAATGCACCGGCCGCATCGGACGGCCAGACAATAGCAATATTCGAGGAGGGATTATTAATTCCATACTATGCATTCTCTATCCCTGGGGCATTTCTTATCTAGGAAGCAGTTTTTCCTTCCCCGATTCCGCCTCCCCGGGTACGGCTCTTTTACCGATTATCGGCATTCTCTTTATGTTACTGGGGAATCTGGCGTTGCCCATGTCCATTTTTTGCTACCGTCTTGTCTACAAATATTTTTCGGCAAGCACTTCGGGCAACGACTTATTCCATCCTATGTCTGCAACGGATACACATTCGCCTCAAAATCCAAACATTCAAGAACGCCACCGATATTCTCTTCTGCTTCTGCTCCCAACCCTCGTAATATTTTTTATGGGCGGATATATCAATTCGGCAATCTATGGAAATACCATTGTTCTGGATTACGACGGCATGTTCCTAAATGGCGATAGAAACATTATAAATACCAGCGGAAATGCCATAAGCATGAGTCAAAATCTCATACACAATACCCATATGGCACATTTTCAAATACTCGCAATACAAGTGTTAGGCATGGCCAGTTTATTTTGTGTCCTATACGCATATAAGAAATTGTCGGAAAACTTCCAGACGAATGCCAGGCTTGCTCTTTTAGAGCAAGAGTCCTATTTGTTGCAGCAATACGTCGCAGAAGCAAAAATGCGTTACGAAAAGACGAAATCATTCCGGCATGACGTAAAAAATCACGTCACAATTGTGACCGAGCTTCTGCAAAATCATAACCAGGAAGAAGCATTGCATTACTTAAACGACATGGAACCTCTGACGGCGGACTTTTCATTTCCTTGCAACACGAACCATCCGACCGTCGACATTTTGCTGGAAAACAAACTGGGCATCGCCAAAAATGAGGAGATCTCCGTCTCGTGCAACCTAAAGCTCCCTTGTCCCTATTCGGTTAAAGATATTGATTTCTGCATCATTTTGTCAAACGCGCTGGATAATGCCATCCATGCTTGTCGGGAAATGGACGGGAACGCACCAAATCCGGCGAAATACATCCATGTGGACGGAACGGTTCAGGGAGATTTCATTTTGGTAAAAATCCAAAACAGCTTTTCGGGGGCTCCTTTGCCCCAATGGGGAGCAGGACTTTCAAACATACAAGCCGTCGCAGAAAAATATCACGGCACCGTGGAGATTATAACCGAGGGAACAGATTTTGAATTAAACGTGTTACTGATCAATTCCACAACAATATGATTGCACCTCACTCCACCTTCGGGCTTCCCTCGACGTCCGTCGTCCTCTTGCTTTTTAAAAGGTAGCAGCACGTCCCGTCTTCCGGTATCGCGAGATATTTCGACTTGCAGTTCTTCAGCAAGTCCCCTTCCTTAATCAGGCGGTACTGCCAGTTCTCCATATTCTTCGGCTTTACAAATCCGTCAATCATCTCCTGATAATCTTTGTCAATGAGAAGGTCTACCAATTTTGCAAAATATTCCCCATATGTCTTCGAAACGACGAAATCCTCCATTTCCCGGAAAACCGGAAACAGTTTCCGCTTGTCGGCATCGCCCGCGTACCAGTACGACCACCAATATTTATAGAAACAATACTCTCCGTTCACCTCGATGGTCAGCATCGCGCGCCGGAGCAGGTCGAATTCATCCGCCCCCGTCTCCAGTTCCTTGTTAAAATACCGTTTGAAAACATCACGAATCTGCGCAAGCCGCACAAGGTCAATCTCCGCGATGTCCGATCGGTATCCTGCGCATTGCAAGGCGAACAAAATCCTCCCGCGCAGCAGTTCATTATCTTCCAAATCAAACAGTAATTGTTTGTGCGCCGGGTTCGCGCAAATAATCCGCGCCTTTATCCTCTCTTCCCTCATCTGTTCCTTCGCATAGGTGGGAATCAGCGGATTCGTATTCAAATAATGATAAATGTCACCGCAGCCGCGGGCAAGGCCGCGAACCAGATCCATCACGCCGCCAAACGCCTCCGGACTTCGGATGAGGTCGTAACGCTTGCCGTCCGGCGTGATATTCGCACGGGAAACAATGTTTCGCACCACCCGCATCCAGTCTAAAAACTTCTCCTTGTCCACGTCCTCGTTTCGAAGCAAATACTCCGTCTGAGCGTAAAAGAGCACCTTGTGCGTGTACGACGGCCGATTTCCGACCAAAATCTGGTACAACAAATTTTTCTCAGGTCTATGCCGCCACATGTCAAAGGTCAAGTCGGGAATCACCTGCCTTGAAGCCGCGCCGCCAGACTCCGGTTTCGCCGTCACCGCCTCAGAAGCCGCACCGTCGACTCCCGGTTCCGCCGTCACCGCCCCAGTCCCAGCGTCGACTCCCAATTCCGCCGTTTCCGTTCCATGCACCGCATTCGCATATAATTCATAACATTTATAAATATACTCAAACGTCTTCTCGTCAATATAGTGAATCAGCCTTCGATCCGCATGGTTTTCATTCAACTGGCTTATCACGTCCGCGCGCTTTTCTCCCCGTAGCTTCGGATTCTTAGCCACCCGGAACATGACCAGCGTCGTGATAAAATTCATGTGCGGCTCATCCACCAGGTCGTTCTTCCGATAGCCATCCCAAATAAAGTCCGTCCACTCCCGATCCATTTTATAGGAAAATTTCTCCTCAAGCGGAAGGGCTTCCTCCCATTTCCAGCCGCCTTTCTGAGCCTTGTCCAAAATCTCGGCCTTCAAATTTTCAAACGGGGTGAGGAGCCTCCCGCGTGCGTTCATCTTGATGTACAAGTCATCCGACAACCCGAAATCCTCCAATATCAGCAAGTGGAACGTGACCAATTTCTTCTCCACAAGCGCTCCCCATAAATCCTCGACCTCGAAAAATAATTCGTGAATCATGTCGATGGTATTTAACATCGCGCGAATCGTCGAATCCTGCCGCCAGGAGGCAAAAAACCACTTGGCATCCTCAATCGCCCCGCTAGGTTCCCTCTCCCGCCTGGCCGCGTCACCCGCCGCGGGCGACTTACGTGAACCATGCCTCTCAGGCAACGAATCCCACGCTCCGTCCCCCGCCTCATCCTCGCCTGCGGAAGTCAACACCCCCGCTGCAAGCAACGGGGTATGTGACCCTCGCGGCAGTCGCCAAATGTCCATGCAAGCATGGCCGCTTGGCTCGTTGCTCGCGGAAATCAAAGTCACGTTTGACACCAGTGCCTTGCAAAACCTCCGCGAGGACAACCGCGTTTCGTACGTGAAATTTGAAAGCGTCTCCCTGATGCCCATATCCTCTGGCCGTTCCTTCATGCAGGCGTACCAATGCAGCAAAAACAACGTCGTCAGCCGCTGCTGCCCGTCCAACGGGTAAAACACGTCGTCCTTCACGTTGCCATATACGAAATCAAGATTCACCGCGCTTTCATTTTCCACGCTTTCCCTTATCGCCTTTAAAAAATTACGGCAAATTTCCCGGTTACCTTCTCGCCCCTGCGCGTAATCGCGTTGGATAATCGGAATCTCCACCCTTTTTTCCTGAATCAATTCATAAAACGTCATGTTGTCGTTTGTGTTCATCGCCACCCGTGACCTCCAAGCATTCACCCAATTCCCGTTTCGCGCCGTCTTCATTCGTGTCCGTCGCCATCCGTGACCTCCAAATATCCGCCCAATACCCTTTTTAAGTCTTCCTCGTATTTTTCCCGGTCATCCTGCGTCCAGAACGATATTTTCGGCGGGTAATCGCTAAAATATTTCAAAAACACGTTCTTCGTACACAATGGGACGAAACCGCCGCCCTTGTCCAAATCAATAATGTACTTCCTTTTTAGCGGAAAGACGGCGTTTTTATACCCCTTGTTCGTCTTCTCATCCAACAACGCCAAGTTGGAAATCCCGTCAATCTCCACGTCCTGCTTGATATGTTGGTTAAAATAATCCGTAACGTCGTCAAAAACAGGATTGAACACGTCGTCCTTGTAATTTTCTTCATCCAAAACCATTTGAACGCGGCGAGCCAGCTCCCTCTCACTCTTTTCTTTCCTTTCGATATAACACAAGACATCCGAGAGCCATTCCCTCCTCGCCGCCTCGGGCACGGATGCCGCGTCCTTTTTCGAGGCAATGTGCTCGATATTCCACTTGTTCAGCTTGAAAGCGTCAAATGGAAAATACGAGGAATCATGCTCGTTCTGCAACATGGTCAAAATGTTATACAAAAGCAGTACGCCCTTCGTATGCTTGCTGTCATAATCACAATCAAACAAGTCGATTCCGCGATAATGTTCCTTTATCAGATCGTCCAAATACGTCTTGAACTCGCTCTTTTTCAACTTGGCCGATTCGTCGTACAGCTTCTTAATCTTGGCAATGCCCGCCGTGATGATGAACCCGATCTTGTGGTAAAGCTCCCGGTCGTGAAACCACTCGTCAAATCGCTGGTAATAGCCCTGCACCTCTTCCCACGTCTGTTTCAAGCTTTCTTCCGATCCGTCGAGCCTCCCGCTAAAATAACGAAACGCGGAGTACCCCTCCTTGTCGCCCAACTCGTTCATCAGGTTGAAAATGTACTCAATGCGGTTATCCCGCTTGTCCTCGTCACTTAGAAAATACCAGAACTTGTCCCCCTGCAAGTCCCACTCCACATTGTCCCACTCACCGGCGATTTCAAATTGCCGGAGCCTCATATTCTCCACGTCATTGGAGTGGAAATTCGAACTATTCAAAAACAACGCCTTGATCAATTCCGCGTTCGTCAGGCTGATTTTCCCGATGTTGAGCCTCGTGAACACCTTCGTCGGATTATCCTCCGCCGTCTCGTACCAGATGACCTTCGTCGAGAATTTCAGCTTGGACCGATATTCATTTTTGTCAAAGTTCGAATTCTCTTCCTTTTTGTCGAACCATTCCTCAATGGTCTTGTAGGCGTTATGTATATGGAAAAAATCAATGTTCGAGTCGTCCTCCTTGTCCGGGTTTTTCAAAAACTCCACCGATTCCTTCCGCGTCTGGTAATCGATGGAAAACAACTTGTCCCTTCTCTTTTCCACGAAGTCCTGGTTCAGGTAATGCAAAATGAGATAGATCGTCGTCAAACGCTGCTGCCCGTCAATCACCTCGTAAACCTTCCCGACCTCGGAAATTTCACCGCCGCCGGACACGTCACCCTCCTCGCATCTGCCAAAATCCGCGTCTTCCCGCATCTCCTTGACCACGACCGGTTGCAGGCAATACCACGTCTTGTTCTCCGTGCCTTGTATCTCCCTCGGGACGAATTCATCAATGTCATCCAGCAAGTCCCGCACCTCGCAAGCCGTCCAGCGATAGCCTCGCTGATACGACGGGATAAAGAATGAATATGGTAAAAGCTCGTTCACCGTTTTCAACTGAATCGTATTTTCCATCTCTTTTTCAAACACCTTTCCTACAAAATGCCATCCGCAATGCTTAATCCGTTTTCATCTTCGAGAAATCAATCTCAAAATCCTCGTAAATTCCGGCTTTCACCTTGTCCGAAAACGCGAACTCTTCAAGCGTGTCATGCTCGAAGTTGTAAACAAGTATCTGGTTCTTAGCATGATCCACGATCCAATATTCACGTACCCCGGCATCATAATATTTGAACAGCTTCTTCCCATAGTCCATCGACCGGCTCGTCGGTGAGGTAATTTCTATAATCCAGTCCGGCGCGCCCTTGCAACCTTCCTCCGTAAGCTTGTCCTTGTCACATATAACAGAAATGTCAGGCTCGAAATATGTCTTGTCGTCCTCGTTTAAAAACACGGCAAACGGAGCGGGGTACACCTCGCAACCGCCATCCTTTTCTTGAATATACCTGAATATCGAGTCTGATAAAATCATTAAAAGTTTCTGATGCGTCCTGCTCGGTGATGCCATATAGTAAATCTGTCCGTCAACCAGCTCCGCCCTCTGCCCCTCCGGCAAGGCATAAATATCCTCAATCGTATACATTTCCTCCAATTTCATCGCGACCGCCATCATTTACTCCTTTCGTTTTCCAATTTTCCGCTTTCTAATTCTCCTCTTTTCAATTCTGCAAGTGGCACCTATTCTTGCGCCTCGGTTCACTTAGCGCCGTACCCGCCGAATACAATATTCTTTCATGAATGCAATGATTTTCACGTCATCTCCGCTTTCGTAGAACTCCAACAGCATTCCCTTAAACTCTTCCAGCCGCTCAATTGGAATCTGGAAAATTCCAACGTCATTTTCAATCAAGACCTTGTTTGCCATTAGCTGCGCGACCCTCTTGTTTCCACCGATAAACATCTGGGTACGGGCAATATAGCAAAAATATTTCAAAGCCTTTTGCTCAACATCTTCTATTTGCTCAATCTCATCCAACATGTCCATGATAATCCCCGTACGGGGCATCTCCGGTTCCCATGACGTACCGCCAATCTGCACGGGTATCGTCCTTATCTCCCCTGCATAATGGAATAACAACTCTCCAACGATTTTATCATATTCCCTTAACAAGGCAATACAATTATCATAGTTCAAGTTATCCAAAAGAAATTGCCAGGCTCGTTTCATGTTGATGACAAATAATACCTCTTCCGTCCTCGTGTTGGTCGGCGCGTTGGCAAGGATTGCCTCCGTTTTCGGGAACGTAGTCCCCAGACCTTCCAAATTAGCACTCTTCCATATGCTATCCACCAAAAGTCTTTTGGCCATCTCTACCGCAGTGTCATGCATCACAGCACCCCCTCTCAATCAATATCGTGCCCTCCGTCATTTTTGCGTTCTCTGCTTCTTTCGCGTTATCTGCGTACGCAAAACCGACCTAGTGTACGGCATCGTTAATTTCCGGCAAAACTCCGCAGAATGATTTTTCATCGGCAAGGCGGCTGAGTGAGGCGATGCGGTTGCATCGTCGATTGAAGCCAACGTAGTCCGATGGGAAATCAGGCAAGGCGGTTTGACGGAATATCAACGGTGCAGTGCACGAAATTCCGCTTCGCTGCATCTCGGTCATTTTTGCGTTCCTATGAACAAAAATAGAGCCGTGCGCTTGTGTGAATGCTTTGCATTCCCCCAGCACAAAGCTCTATTTTTGTTCGCAGATAACGCTTAGTTTATGGAAACTACGGGGCTCGAACCCGTGACCTCTCGCGTGTGAGGCGAACGCTCATCCCAGCTGAGCTAAGTTTCCGCTATCATGACTGACGGCTTGTCCCATCCGCCAAACATGATTCTATTATAGCACTTTTCCAAACAGATACAAGTACTTTTTTGTAAAAAAATTAAAATTTTCACGAATAGTAAATTTTCACGAAGTTCGCCTTTCATCCTCACTTTCTGCATAAGCCGCGCTTCTTCTGTAGCAATACTCCCCGGCTTTACTACCCCAGGGAGGGAGAATGTAACTTTCCATCCTCCTCCCATTGCCGATAGTAATAAAGCTACGATAAAATGCCAAGTCGGCACCTCAGCAGAAAAGCCGACAAAAAAACTTTTTCCTTACTGAATGGTAATGTATTTCTGTTTGCTACTGTTTGGCTTGTCGGGAATCGTCATCGCAATTCTACCGCTCCGTAATAATCCCCTCAGATATCTAGTTACCGACTTTCTCTCTTTAAAACCGAGATGATCCATTATTTCTTTCGCGCTTTTGGGTTCGAGACAAAAAACGAGAACCTTTTCACTTGTTTCATCTAGTTTATATATATCTTCAACTTGGGTAGTGACTTGGGTAGTGACTTGGGTAGTGCTACCCAAGTTCAACTTATGAAACGGAATCGTTACGACAATCGAATTCTTTCTAAAATCAAATGCCTCTTTCCCATAAGTTTGTATTATCTTCGGCACGCCACGGCCAGATTTTTCACTAATATGAAGCTGTAAAAATATTTCTGACAATTTTTTGTTTACGGGTACGGACTCTCCCGCAAAAAATCCTTCTATCGTTTGTTCTGGCGCAAGCGTTCCTCGGGAGAGAATTTCAATGCGATCCTCATACACCGTAAACATCGGTTCGTTCCCCGTCACCCATAGGTTGTGCACGAAAGAGTTGATGATGGCCTCCCTATATGCCTCCATGTCAAAAAGCATGACCTCCTTTCGTTCCACCACGCGATTTCGTTCATCCGCTTGCGGGACATTTAAAACTTCGCCATAATCTAACACGCGATCCAGTGCCATCAAAATGCACATATTACCAAACTCGCGCACGGCATACATGGTCGAAGCCTTTGTCGTGCCATGAAACAGCGAAAAACGAATCGGTATATGCGGATGATCCGACAACAACTGCGCCAAAAGATTATATTTTCCGTCCGCCGTCAACAAACCAAGATTCTTTTTAAACGTACGATTATTTAAAGTTATCCCCTTTACTCCATAGTAAACAAAAAGCTGCTCAAACGTCAAATCCTGATATTCCGACTCCGTATTTTCAATAGACGGCAACCCAAAATTCAAAATTCGAAACAACGCCGCTTCCCGTTCCGGATACTTCATCAGATTCACCTTGCTTGATCCAATTCGTAAATAACGCACTCCCTTATAAGCCGTGGGAATCGTATGCGCCGCCGGAATTATGAGGACAACGATTCGCTTCCCCTCCAACGTATCCTCCACAAATGTAAAATTCACGTCCGGCATCACATATCTCGCAAGGTAATGTTCCAACGGCTCATTGTTCACGTCTCTGCGATAATCAAAATCTGTCCCTATATACTCATGACTTTCATTGTTCACGCCCCAAATCAAGTAACCGTACCTTTTCCCTTTCATGGCGGCGGCATTTGAAAGCGAGGAAATGTACTCGCCTATCCCATCTGCCTGATACCAATTTTCCTTAAATTCAAACCATTCTTCCTCGTTTGGATAGGCCACCACTTCTTTAACAATCTCAATAATATTGTTATGCATCACTTATATCTCCTCATGTATCGCCTCTAATATATTGCTTTTTTTGATACATCCCTTTCATACATCATATCCCCGACAAAAGATAATGGCAAGGGTTTTTATCTGGAAAATTGTTACAATTTAGTACTGCGCCGGCGCAGACTGAATTGTAACGGAAAATTTCATTCCACGTCACTCCATTTACATTTCACGACAAATCGATTATGTTCCCGTCATGGACGGACGAAAGAACTTACAAGAACCAAATACATTGCCCCCGGTATCATCATTTATTTTAAGGCGCCATAGAAAGCAAAGGCGAATTCAAGCATTCGCCAACCATTTATTACAAGGAGGAGAATCACATGTCCACAGCATTAAATTCCATAGCATCCCGCGCCATGAAAATTGACGAGCATTATGCCAACTTTCAGGCAATGAAGGCAGAAAAAACAAAGGCAGTTGAGAATGAACTGAACGTTCAAAAAACTTCCCCGTCCGGCAGCGAAAACATGCCGCCTGCAAGGGATGAATACGTTCATGAGCCTCCCGCCGCCCCCATCGGCCTATACCGTCTGGAGCAGGATGAAAATGGAAAGCCCAGAGTCATTTTTGACGACCCGGAAAAAATGAACGACACCCCAAAACCAAGGGATACCCAAAAGCCGAAAGGCGCTTCAAAATCAAGGGATACCCAAAAGCCAGAAAACGCTTCAAAATCAGAGGAAACATGTACCGGAAACACGGACAAGGTTGATAGGGAAATCGAGCATTTGAAAGAAGAACAGAAACGACTAGAACAACAGATACGCGCCGCCTCGGGAGATGCGGAAAAAATTGAAAGGCTCGAGCAAAAACTAGGACACGTCGAACAAGAATTGGCGCGAAAGGACACAGAGACCTACCGGAGACAGCACACCACCTTTTCCTCATGAAAAAAACAAGGGTGAAGAGGCAGGCGCACAAAGATGTATTTTGTCAGCATAGCTGACTTGTGCGCCGCCGCAAGAACGCCGGTGGCGTTCTTGAATCCGTTCGGCATGAACCTGCTCATTTCTTCCCCGCAATCTTTCCGTCCTTGATCTGCAACGTCACGTCGGCCGCCCCGGCCACCAGCGGGTCATGCGTCACGACAATCACGCACCGCTCCTCCTCGTAAGAAAGCCGTTTCAAAATGTCCACGATGTTCTTGCTGTTTTCGCTGTCCAGATTCCCCGTAGGCTCGTCGGCGAGCACCACCTCGCTCCCGGCCGAAAGTGCGCGGGCGATGGCGGTACGCTGCTGCTCCCCGCCGGAAAGCATGTTCGGCATACGCGAAAATTGCTCCTTCTTTATTCCGACGGAAAACAGCTTGTCCCTTGCAATATCATCCGCCTCCCCTCGCGGCATTTTCCTCATGTAAAGCGGATAAGCGGCATTTTCCAACACGGTCAGGTGCGCAAACAAATTAAAATTCTGATAAATGACGGACACGTGCTCACGCCGATATGTGTCGCGGTCAAGCTTCGAGGTGGAAGTCCCGTCCCAAAAAATGTCACCGTCCGTCGGCACATCCAGCCCCGCCAGCAGGGAAAGCAGCGTTGTCTTCCCGCTTCCGGAAGCCCCCACGACGGCATACATATGTCCCGGCATAAACTCCGCGTCCACGCCGTTTAAGGCGCGGACGGACTGATATTTCGTCTGGTATGTATAAACAACATCTCTGACTTGTAAACTTTTCATCTCCCTATTCCTCCGTCTTCCTTATTCTTCTGTTTTCATCAGTTCCATCACGTTGACCCTCGTCGTGTTCCACACGGAAACGGCCGTCCCGGCAAGGAAGAAGCCAAGCATCACCCCCGCCCGCCATAGTGCGCCACTCGAAACGACACGTTCTATCAAGAATCCCGCACCGCCCCCGACCAACGCGCCAATGGCCGACAGCAAAAAACATTCCCCCAACGTCTGCCAAAATATCGTCCTTTGCCTCATTCCCAAACAACGCATGACGGCGAACTCGCGCACCCGGGTGCGGGTCGTCAAATATCCCACCAAAAGGCCGATAACGATGCACAAGAACGTTAATAATGGAAGCAACAGATTCAACAAAAACAAATTCGACTTCAACTTTTCCAGGGTGTTCTGGTACGTTTCCTCCTGCACCAGCACGCCATACGTCCATTCCTCCTCCGGCACGGCCGCCCCCGGCTCCACAAAAATCTCATAAATGGCGGCCTTGCATTCCTCGATTCTCGTATTGTCCGCGATGTCAAAGGAACAACTGTCCACCCAAAACAACTCCGAAGCCCCATCCTCCCTCTGCAGGAAAAACGGGCACCAGACAACGTTTCCCGGCCCGCCCGAGACGGTGCCAATCACCTGCAGTTCCAGTTCCTGGCCAAAACCCAAGTTCACATCCACCCACGAAATCCCGTCCTCGTCCACCCTCGTCCACATGCCCTCCGGAATCAGGCAGACCTTCTCCTCCGTGGAAAATGCCTCTTGTGTCCATCCGTCCAGCATCCGGATTTCACACCCTTCCGCCGCACCGAGTGCCGAATCCGAGGCAAAATTCAAAATCCGCCGAAGCGTCACGTCCTGCGGGTACTCGAGCCTTTCCGAAGCCTTCGCCTGCACGTTCTTGACGTACTCGTCCACGAAACAGTCCTGCCAATGCCGCCTCCCCGCCAGCATTTCCACGAAGGCATTTGGCATCTGCAAATGATCCATGCCCGCGCCATGTGCGTCCGTCACCACACACTGGACGGCCGTGTCACGAATCATCCGTTCGATGG
>CATLEQ010000092.1 GCA_949915905.1 uncultured Lachnospiraceae bacterium
AGCAAGACCACCAGCCATTCCGCCCGCTCCTTCAATATCAGCACCGCGCTAATCAGGCTCAGCATCACGAGGTACACGTCGAGACGGCCAAAATTCCACTGGGCGCAGAATGTCGGCACGGCAAAAATGGCAAGGAAAATCATCAAATTCTGTACCAGCGACTTGTCCTGCTTTTGATATGCACGGTAACATTGATAAAAGAAGAAAAACATAAGCGCATAAAAAATCCATGTAATCACCATCGTATACTGCATGACCGCCGCGTATTTCATCTGGTTTCCCGGCAAAACCTTGTCAAGCAACTGATACATGGAACCAATAAGCCCTCGCGAGATAAATCCATACTTGTAAGAAAACGCCAGCATCGTCGCATTGATTTTATTGACCCTTCCCCCATAATACATAAAAAACAAGACCACGGAAAACGCGGCAAACACGCAAAAAAAACGTCTGCACTCCTTTTTTTCCTTTCTTGCATGCTCCATCTTACTCTGCTCGTTCATTCCACTCCAAAATCCTTTCCTTATTTTAAATTTCATTCTATTCCAACTTTTCATTTTTCTTTTTCAATTTTTGATGTTTCTTTTCGTTTTTTGACGTTTCTTTTCCATTTTTCACTTTATCATTCTAATTCCCGGTACTTCTTTTCCAACTTTCCCACGATTTTCCATGTACAGATGCGCCGTATCACCTTGTCATAGCCTGCTTCCAAGCATGCCGCATATGCCTTTTGCGCAAGCACGCCCACCAAAAAACAAGTAAGCAGATACACCGCCGTCCAGACAAGAAACTGCCAACGCGGGAAAAAGCGGAACAACCCGTTTATCTTGCCAAAATACCAAAACACGCCCAATACCGTCTCATGCAGCAAAAACACGAACACCGTCGACTTTGCCAGCGCATTGACGAAGCGTGAGCTTTTCATCTCTATCTGCCTGAATATCATAAATAACGCGATTCCCATAAAAAACTGTATGATGCAATATTTTCCAAGCAGCCGCCGGATGATTTCGCAGGCAACGGCATCCTCCGTCACCCCCGGCAATTTCATGTACCAGGAAATTGCCGCCGTACCAATATAACAGATTCCCACAAAAAATGCCAGCCGTTTTTTATCCCCGCGAATCCACAACAGCCTTTGAAAGCCAGTGCGTTTTTGATATCCCAGATAAAAATAAGCAAATAAAAATGCCAGAAAATCATTTCCCAGCCACACATTGTTAAAAATGCCGTTTACCGTAAACAAAATTCCCAGGCCAATGCAAATGCCGCGCAGCCTCTTGACATTTACGGAAAAAATCATCCGGTTCAAAACAGGATAGACAAGCAGTAACGCCAGATATCCATAGACAAACCACCAGGAGCCTTTGACAAGAAAGTCCTCTAAAAAATAATTTCCTTCCTGATAGCCGTACAAGCCTCGCAGCACTGCCATTTTTACCACGTACACCGTCAAAACGATTGCACTGAAAGAAAGAAATTTGTAGATGACCGGGCGTCCCTTCGTATCCAGCAAAAAGTACGCACTCAGCGCGATATAAGCGTAATCTCCGGCAATCGTCAGGGCGGAAAGGAAAAGCCCCGCCCCCACGTTTGCATTGTACGGGGAGAAATAAACTCCGTTATAAACCATCAGATGATAAACGGGAATCGTGCACATCATCAAAATCCGCAACAACTCAAAATTTGACTGTCTCTGTTTTCCCACGGTCTGCACACTCATTTTATCGGTTTTCCCTTCTCAAAAATCAAATGAAACACCCATGCCACGAATAGCGATAATAGGATATGTCCCGCCCAAACCCACGGCCTTGAATAATCAAGATCCAGTCCGAACCCAAGATCCACCATCCGAATCAAAAGCTTTGTCGGAATATCACACAAAAAAATCGGCATGGCAATCGTCCCCAGCCAGACAATCGGTTTTCGAGCACAAATTTTACAAAGCACCCGGCCATAAATGAGCAGGTAGAGCACCGGCACCCAAAGCATGCCGTCCACCCAAATCTCCAAATTGACGGGAAGATGAAAGCATAACGCCAACACCCCCGCCGCCAAGATGAGGATTGCCGCCAGGCACCCCCGATCCAACGCGCTTCGCGAAAGCGACCTCTGCGAGTCCGTCAATGTATACCCATCCGGGCATCCCGCATCAGATGCGCTTCGCGAAAGCGAACCCTCCGGGTTCGTCAAGGTATATTTTGCAGTCAGCACGCCGAAGAAAAATCCGAAATAGCCCCTCCCGTTGCAGAAATACAAAAGCGGCATATTTAGCGGGTGAAGCAAAAGCCCCACGCCCAAAAGAAGCATCCCCGCATAAATTGCCATGCGCGTGCGTTCTTTTTTGACATGGGCGGCAATGAAATAGTATATTACATAGCAAACAAGCAGGACGCTTGTAAACCAGCTAGGCCCGTTGACCGCCATGGCATCCCCGTCTGACACGAAACCGGTTTGCAACCCCAAAAGGCTTAACAGCAAGGAGGCCAAAGAATACCGCAGCTCCCCGCCGTCGGCATGCAGCGGGAAATAACCAAAGGCAAGCCTCCCCGCCCACTCTAACACAAACACGAGCAAGGCCGTCACCATCATGATGGGATATAGCTTCTTTATCTTGGGCAGCATGTATCGTTTGAACGTCAGTCGCCCCAACGTAAGCCGCTCCTCATATACGTAGAACATCAAAAAACCGGAAAGCCAGAAAAACGGGTACGACGCATAAAACCAATATTTCGCAATCGTGCCCAATATCGGCTCCATCACGGTTCCCATGTCAGGAGCGGTTCCGAACAAAATATTGTAATGCAGAAGATACGCCGTCAGTGCCGCCACGATTCCCCGCATTCCGGTAATCTGTGTGAAATTTTTCCGTTCTATCTGCCTCTTCGCAATCCCCATAAATCAAAGTTCCTTCCTATTTGACAAGTTGCCATTCACGGCCTGCGGCCGCGATTGTAACGGCATCATTACTTTATCGGACGGTGGCCGTACGGCGGTGCTGTGTGCCAGTGGCACACGCTTAGCACGAACCGGAGCGGGAGCGTAGAAGCGCACGTCCCGTGAATCGTAGCGAATAATAACATTGACAATTCTTCTTTTTTCGTATACCCTTGACATGAAGTAACATACCCGTTTTGGGTAACCAGAAAGGAAACGGCCCAATGTCTGTACGGCAAAAGTTCAAACAATTTTATCACGACCACGCGTCCGCCGCGTTTTTCACCGGTTGTCTCATCGGCAGCCTGATTTTTGTCTGCATTTACGGTGTACGCATCCTCGATGTCACCTATGACGCGTGGCTATTAGATTCCAGCCAATGCGAAAAGCTGTGGGATTTGACCCAGCATTACCTGGGCTGGATCTATTATCGCAAATCCCCCTGGCATTTTCCCATCGGACTGTTAGACGGCCTCTACAGCGAAAGCGTCTCTATTTTGTATACGGATTCCATCCCGCTTTTCGCCGTATTTTTCAAGCTATTGTCCCCGATTCTGCCGGAAACCTTTCAATATTTCGGCATTTTCGGTTTGCTTTGTTATGCCCTCATGGGCGGATTTGGCGTTTTGTTTCTGCGCCGGAGGGTTCCGTACGCGCTCCCCCAGCTTATCGGCAGCGCCTTTTTCGTACTCTCGCCTTGTTTACTAAAAAGAACCTTTTACCATACCGCCTTGTCCGCACATTTTTTAATCCTCGCGGCATTTTGCCTCTGGGCTTACCGTGAAGAAATCTTGCATTCCTCCGATGGCCGGCGCGCCTTTTTCCGCCGCGAACGCACGCACTACACTCTTCTGTGGTGCCTGCTTGGCATGTCCTCTTTTCTTATCAATCCATACCTGACCCCGATGGTGTTCGGCGTGCTCGCCTGCTCGCTTTTGCAGGAATGCCTCCTGCGGCGCAATTGGATTGACTGTCTCACGGGCCTTTTCATCCCCGCCTTTGCCACGCTGTCCGCCGGTCATATAATCGGGGCGTTCTACGGAAATGTATCGGCCGCTTCCGCGGGACTTGAGCGTCTTTCCTTTAATTTACTACAACTTGTCAATCCTGCCAACTATCTTTTGGAAATTCGTGATTTCCATTATTTATGGGAAACACAAAATTATTCCGCGTTTCTTCCCGTTCTGCCCAATTTTAGCGAATGGCAGGAAGAAGGATTTTCCTATCTCGGCCTCGGCGTAATCCTGATGCTTGTCCTTTGCGGCGTGCTCTCCATCCGGCAAGCCATCCGCTCCCGCCAGAAATCCGCCGCCTTGACAGATCATGCAAATTCCGATTCCAAAGCCTCCGGCAGAACGTTAATTGTTTCTATAGAACGAAAAAGCTTTCTTTTTTCTATGTCAATTTATTTTATCGTCTTTACTTTATTGGCATTAAGCCCGCAAATCACAATCGGAACCGTCAAACTGTTGAAAATTCCGTACCCTGACGTTATCTTCCACATTTTAAGCATTTTTCGCTCTACCGGACGTTTCGCCTGGATGCTGCACTATGGCCTCCTCGCGCTTGCATTGCTTTTGACCTGCCATTTTCTCGGCGCGGCCAAACAAGGAAAGCGGCTCCTTTCCCTTACGCTCGCCGTCCTCCTTTTCGTGCAAATCACAGACCTCTCCCCCGCCCTCGCTGACAAGCACGAGGCCTACACGAAGGAATTTGCGGACTATACGTCTCCGTTTTTGTCCTTTGGCTGGAAGATTCTTGGGGAGAACGCCACGCAAATCATGGTATGTCCGCCGACGGGAACCTTCGGGCTCTATAACGCCCCGGATGTCTCATGCCATTTAGAGCACTACGCCCTGCAATATGGCCTCTCCCTAAATGTCACCTACATGAGCCGGGACTTTTCCAAAGCCGCCGACGAGGCCTCCGCAAAACATTTGCAGACAAGAAAAAACGGGGAAAAGCACCCCGAAATCATCTACGTTTTCCTCCAAAAATCCACCGTGCCGCCAGCAGAGGAAAGCGGTCTCAATTATTATGAAATGGATGGTTTTCTCATCGGGACGGACCTCGACTTAGATTCCTGCCCCGATGTCAAACCTTATATGCGATAAAGCGATAGCTCATCATTTACCGCGGCCGGCTTCATGCGGGTTTCCCGACCAGACAACACAATGGCCGGGAAACGCACATAACTCTGCCGCCTATACTTCCGCAATCGCTTCAATCTCGCACAGAACGCCTTTCGGCAAGTCCTTTACCGCGACACAGCTTCTTGCCGGCTTCGACGTGAAATACTGGGCATAAACCTCGTTAAACCGGGCAAAATCCGCCATCTCGGCCAAAAAACAAGTCGTCTTGATCACTTTCTCAAAACCGCTGCCCGCCTCTTCAAGCAGCGCGCCCACGTTGAGGCAGCTCTGGCGGGTCTGCGCCTCGATCCCTTCCGGAATGTCCCCAGTTTTCGGATTGACCGGAATCTGTCCCGACGTATATACCAAACTTCCGCTGACATACCCTTGGGAATATGGCCCGATAGCTCCCGGTGCCTTTGTCGTACTGATTACTTTCATAAGAATTCGCTCCTTAGTCCATATTTATGTTTCTTTCTAATCATAACGTACGTTTCGGCACACGTCAACTATTTTTATCCCCGCGCCTTTTTCTAATTATCTATTCGCGGCCACTTTTCTGCAAGAAGTATAAGCCCATTGCAGCCGCCGTCGCCAACACCGTGGACACCACGTAAGCCCACATGATACCGTAAATCTCAAACAAGAAATTCATGATGTAAAGTGACGGTATCAAAAGCGCCCCTTGCCGAAGCACGGAGAGCACGATGGCCTGCATCGGCTTGTTGATTGCCTGAAGATAGCTGGTGACCAGATATCCAATCCCGATCAACGGACTCGTCAACATCAAAATCGTCAGCATTTGTACGCCCAGTTCTGCCACCACGGCCTCTTTCAAGAACATGCCAATCAGCCCCTGGCGGAACAAGATACACAAAACCATGACTCCGGTTCCCAGGCCAAACACTAAAATCAAAAGCTTCTTTATGATTTCCTTCAAACGGCCATAATCCTTCGCCCCGTAACTATAGGACAACAGCGGCTGGCATCCCATGCAGACCGCCATTACCAGATAGTCATTGATCATCGTTCCCTTGCCCGCGGCCGCCATCGCCGCAATGGCATTGGTTCCATAGGATGCCAATAATTGATTGCTGAATGTCGAGGCGAATCCGGAAAGAACACTTCCGATTCCATTTGGCAGGCCGATTGCCAGCACCCGTAAAATCGCCTTCGGTTTCTTCATCGCATAGCGAATGTCCAAAGAGACAATATTCGCCTTGCGCAAAATATATACTGCCAAATATATGGTGGCCGCCACATTTCCCAGCACGGTGGCCAAAGCGGCTCCTGCCGCGCCCATACGAAATACCAGGATGAACAATGGGTCAAGCACGAGATTCATCACGGTTCCCATCAAATTGCTGACCAGACTTTCCTTCATCGCGCCCTCCGCACGAACCAGCATTGCCAGCGTATTTCCCAGCAAAATGAACGTGGAACCGGCAATCAACACGTTATAATATTCCCTGGCCGGAATCCATGCATCCTCCGGCGTTCCTAAAAATTTCAGCATCGGATTTGCCGCGACAAGGAGAATCACCGACACCAGCACGCCGCAGGTCACGGTAAACCAGATACTGGCGCTGGAATAAATCTTTCCCTCTTCCAGGTCTTTTGCCCCGAACGCGTTGGCAATGGTCGTGCACCCGCCGTTTCCCACCATCATGGACACTGCCGCCAGAATGGAAAACACCGGCCCGACCAGCGAGATTGCCGCCACTTGCGCGGTATCGTTTAGCATTGCAATAAAAAACATGTCCGCCAGATTGTAAAAAATCATGACCAGAATGATGACGACCGACGGCACCGCCATCACAAAAATTGACTTCCACACGGAACCCTCTTTAAAATACTTTTCATTTTCCATCTGTTCCATTTTGCATTCCTCGCTTTCTTTTAAACAAAAATGGTTGTTTTTCCATCTGTTTGTCGTTATAATACAAAAAGAAATACAAAAACACAATCCGCACATATTAAAAAAGAGCGGGTTATCCAACACTTTTCACTCAATGCGTCGGATAAACCACCTTTTTTCAAAAACTGCCCATGTGACGCGAAATCGCGCCACTGCGATAACAAGGAGGATGTTCCCATGGATTTACGAGTAAAGAAAACAGAACGAGCAATTCGAAATGCTTTCTACCAGCTGATTCAGACCAAGCCGGTAGAAAAAATCACCGTGAAAGAGCTCGCGGAACTGGCAGAAATCAACAAGACGACGTTCTACTCCCACTACGAAACGATTTATGACTTGGTCGACACGCTAGAACAAGAAATCACGGACACCATCATTGAAAATCTGGATGAATTTCAGATTTTATTTGATGACCCCAAATCCTTCGTCTATGACCTATATCACCTTTTTTCGTCTTTTCATACCGACAGCTTCTCTCCATTTCGCCCGGCCAGCCAGAATTTTTCGCGAAAACTGAGTGATGCCATTTTGGAAGAAACCCGCCGCAGAGCCATTCTTCCAGAGTCATCCGATACGGGCAAAGAAGTTTCCTTGCCAGAGCGATATGCCTGCTTCGGTACGCTTCTTACCTTTTTAATCAATGGCCTTTTCGGCCTCAGCAAATGTTTTCCGGAAGGAATTCCCGATAAGGAACTCGAGTTTTTGGCAACATTTGTGGAACATGGCATACGCGCCATGACAATCTGATTTTATTATGCTCATAACAAAGAGGAGGATTCCCATGAAAACAGTCCATTTGAACCATGGTCACCGTGACCGCTCCTTGTGACGGATTGGCCGAAGCAATCATACATTCTCCATCTGAAGACTGCCATCTTTAACAAACTGGTTTTTCTCCATCTCCGCAGTAGCAAAAATCCTTCCATCCGTTTCCACTTCCGACAACAAAAGATTATAAAGTTTCATCTCAAAAATTCGATTCGAAATACTCACCGTTCCTTGGCTTTCTTTTAAAAAGCCAAACATTTCCCCGATACGAATACGATGATTCTCCGATTCATAGGCATACTTTTTTCCTTGAAACAAAATACCATAAACCATTTCCTTTAACTCGGGATACTCCGCAAGTTTCTTTCCCATATCGTCAAACAGCGAATTCGAAACCCGCAAAAGCTCCCTGACGGCATTTTGGAACGTTTGTCGATTCCAACACGTTTCTCGTTCTTGCGCCATAATCTGACACAATCTGGACACCAGAAACGGATACCCGGAAGTATATTCATACAATACTTCACTCATCCCTGCAATGTCCATCCCCGTATGCCAATCACTCTCATAATCTTGAAGCATGGACGCGATTTCCTCCACCGAAAGGCTCATGTCCACTTCAAAATCAACGGCAATGTTCCACGGACTGTTATACTTCGATTCTGCTCCGGGATGTAACTTTAACTTCAAATTTTTCACGTCGTAAACTCCGGCCAAAATAACGGAATGAAACGTCTTCCCTTGACCCTTTAGTTGATTCAAATATTTCTCCCGAAGCAATCCAAGAAAAGAAAGAAAAATCTGATTGTCCGAACTTTTATCCACCTCGTCAATCATCAAGACAACCCCTTTGTCGCAACTTAAGCACAATTCCGTAATCCGTTGACCCAAGTCATCCAGCGGAAATTCTTTCGAAATCGGCTGCTGCCAATCCGCGCATATATTTTCTGGAATGCCTTGTACCTTCAAAATGCGCCCGATTTATCGTAAAATATTTTCCAGAAGATATATATTAGTCAACAATCTGATCGACTTTGTCCGAAATGTCTGCCATATAATTATTTTCCGGGATGCAGATTCCCGCCGTATTAAAACATTTCACGTTAAACCCTCCTCTTGATATTCCATGGTATATTCTTCCATGCCATGTTTCAATACCTATGGTTCATCGCCTTCGATGGCAAACAATCCAACTTTTTGCATCATCCTCATTATTTTTTCAACATTCCCACTCGTGAGGTAACTCGAATTTAACTTTTTCTTACTATAGGCATATATCGTGTTTTTCGTCAATTCTTCAAGCAACCATGTAAAAAACCTTTCCCATGAACCATACTCGCCACTTTCAATAAATTCACCTGGCTCTTCCATGATTTTCCTTAAACCTTCCGCCTCTATAATACCCGATTGTAAAATCAAAAACTCAAATGATTCCGGAGTCCATATGTGGCACCCTTTTCTCAATTTCAATGCATGCATCGCGCTTTGCATGTCCGCGCCAAACGCCGCACCATCGACAATTGCAACGATATTCTCATCTCTATTATCAAGAATATATTTCGCCACATTGGATTTACCACCCGCAAAATCGCAGGATATATTTCTATTCTGGCAAATTGCCTTATACATTTCAAATCCCGCATTGGAATCTTCCGTAAGAACAAGGGAGGGCTCCATCTTTTCCCCCGTTTCCACCTCTGGATACACTTGATGCATGGAATTATACACTTGTCTGGTATTCTGATAATATCCACTATTTTTCAGGTAATAAATTTCATTAACACTATATGGCAGCATGTTCAGCCCATCTCGCGTAATAAAGACAAAATAACAATTTGAATCCAATACCGCCTTGGCAAATGCTTTCGAATGCAAAAAGCGTTCCTGCTCGTCCACAAATACGATCGTCTCCGTCAAAAGCCGCAACCTGCTTATCGCGCTCTCGGAATCTCCCGATAAAACGGCACATTTCTTATCACACACGACTTCCGTTCCCGGCCCGGTTCTACCAGACAAATAATCTCCCATTATCTGAATCAACGTCGTCTTTCCGCTGGCACTGTCTCCCTGAATAATTGTAATATTCCTGCGCAAATTCAGTTCGTAACGCAATTTTTTGGTGGAAACCACAACTTTTATGCTACCCTTCAAAGATTTCCACCTCCTGAAATTCTTTTAGAAACTCAAAATAACTATGAATCACGTTGCCACTATTTTTAACACATATGTCAAAAGGCTCCGAAAACTCCATCTCGTACCCAAGCCGAATCGTAATGTCCTGCCTTCTTCCGATCTCCAGTATCCATTTTGCGCAGTTATTCCCACAAGCGGAGGCATTCACGATGAGGTTCGGTTCCTTATACATGATGATGAGAGCCTTCACGCCGCCTGACAGCCTTTCCGGAGCGATAATCCCGAATACCGGACTTTCAATGGCATGCGCCGACATTACCACCGAACTGTCCACGTCCTGCACCATCTCCTTTACCAGTTCATCTTCGAACCATTCCTCTTCATAATTATATTTGAAATATGTGTCGGGACTAAATACATAGTTTGCATCCTCTATATCTTTTGTTCCCCTATTAAAAATAATGCTCAACATGATTCTCCCTCCAAAAACAAACAACCCTTTTCGCCTTCTTTGTTTCTTCTTGTCATCTTCATAATATATTCCGTCGTACCTTCCTCCAGACATCGCTCACCCGTGGGTTCAAACCCATGGCTTCGATAAAAGCGGATGGCCTTTTCATTTTTCTCCAGAACCCACAAGGTGTCCGCCCCCCGTTCAGAAACGGCAAATTCCAACAATGTTTTGCCGACTCCCTGCCCCTGAAAAAACGGCTCCACATACAGTTCTTTTACTTCCTTCCCTGACAAGCAAAGGATACCTTTTACAAATGCGTCGTCATAAACCCAATAACCATCCAGCTTGTCCGGCGCAGACAGCAATTCTTCTACCAACGGCAACACCTGCATTTCCCCAAACGAAACCTGGTCATTTTGAAAAATGGGACGGTACTGCGTCCTCTTTGTGAAAATAAGAATTTCCGCGATTCGTGAAACATCGCTTGGAACAGCCTTTCTAACATACTTCATGGCATTTCCCCTCCGCATACAAGGTACCCTTTCTACCTGCGATATTTCTAATAAGTATACCAAATAAGTAATGCCTTAACAATCAAAATTTTCAAAAGCCAATTTTCGCCCATCCGCCAAGTAATCGCCCTCCTCCGACCACACGGTTCCCATAATGTACCATGCCCCCTTCATTTTTACAAACTGGTTTGCATACTGTACATTCTGATGCGAATCCTGACAATCATTTGGAAGCAGGTTGAAATCCGGCACAAAATGATACGGCCCCCATATCGAGTCGGAAACCATGTAATAGCTTGTCTGACGCAGTTTGTCACCGTACTTTTCTATCATCCAATCCGCAAACAAATCATGAAAGCAGGAAAACAGCAAGACATATTTTCCCCCTATGTAATAAATCTGCGGACACTCCATCTCCTGACAAACCGGCTCGACCTGCACTTCCCCGATTACCCTCCACTCTTTCATGTTCATGCTCTGGCAAATGGCGACAGTTCCGCAAGCATCCGCCAAAGCCGTTTTGCTCGTCGCGCAGACCAATGCATATAGTTTGCCGTCATGCCGTATCAATTTGGCATCGCGCCAATGGCAAAATTTTCGAAGCCCCCTGCCCAACGGGGCGACCACTCGCATATCCGGCAATATTACCGGATTTTGCGAAAGTTTTTCCCAATGGTACAAGTCATTCGAGACCGCGATTCCAATTTTTCCGTCATACGAATCCCATTGCCCGGTATAACTCATCCAAAAACGTCCTTCCCATTCTATCACCGAACCCGT
>CATLEQ010000093.1 GCA_949915905.1 uncultured Lachnospiraceae bacterium
CATGTGATTACGGGATGGTTCGTCATATGCGGCTCCCCGATTTATAGTCTCCTGATTTCTAGCTTTCTGATTTTTAAAAATTTTTCTTGACAATTGAGAAAAAAGTGGTAAAATAAGTTCTAGAAAAAACAGTTCGATAATGAACAGTTTTTTTGAGAACAGTTTTTGGGAGAACGGTTTTAAGAAAAACTGTTTTTGGAAGAACGATTCATAAGCGGACGTTTTTGCAAAGGAGGTTTGGCATGGGTGATGATAGAAGATTATAAGCGAGTCGGGTTTGAGGTACGCAGGCTCGACCATGTGATGCGGAATCATATGGAGATGGGCGTAAAGAAAGAGGGGATAAACGAGATTGCTTTGATGCATGGATGGTTTATTCGTTATCTATATGAGAACAGGGACAAGGACGTGTTCCAGCGGGACTTGGAGAAACAGTTTTGCATCGCACGTTCCACCGTTACCAATATTATTCAGCTCATGGAGGAGAAAGAGCTGGTACGCCGGGAGTTTGTCAAGAGCGACGCGCGTCTGAAAAAGGTAATTCTCACGCAGAAGGGGATTGAGAGCCATGAAAAAATCGAGGCGATGATTACCCGAATGAACCTGCAGATGATTGAAGGGATTTCAGACAAGGAATTGGAAGTTTTCCTGGACGTGGCGGAAAAAATACGTGAAAATATTGAAAAGAAAAGGGAAGGATAGCGGAGGTGTGTTTATGTTTCGTAGGATTTTACATGAAGTGAAGGAGTATAAGGCGGCATCCATCGTCACGCCGTTGTTCATGATTCTCGAAGTGCTGATGGAGACGATGATCCCGTTTCTGATGGCCTCGATTATCGACGACGGGGTCAACGCGGGCGACATGGGCCACATTTACAAGGTGGGCGGTGTGATGCTCGTGGCGGCGGCCATCGGCCTTTTGGCCGGCATGGGCGGGGGTCGTTTCGGGGCGAAAGCTTCGACGGGCCTCGCCAAGAACTTGCGTAAGGCGATGTTTGACCGCATTCAGACGTTCTCCTTTGCCAATATTGACAAATTCAGCACGGCCGGGTTGGTGACCCGTCTGACAACGGACGTGACGAACGTGCAAAACGCGTACCAGATGATGCTTCGCATGTGTATCCGGGCACCCTTGAGCATGATCTGCGCGATGTTCATGGCATTTACTATCAATGCCAGATTGGCCAGTATTTATCTGGCGGCGGTGATTTTTCTGTCGATTTGCCTGATTCTCATCATGAGCCGGGGCATCAAGTATTTTCAACAAGTATTTCCCAAGTACGACGACTTGAACGAGTCCGTGCAGGAAAATGTCTCGGCCATCCGCGTGGTGAAAGCTTATGTGCGCGAGGAGGAGGAGACGAAGAAATTTCACCAGGCCAGTGCCAACATTTACAACTTGTTTGTCAAAGCGGAGAAAAACATGCTCTTAAACAGTCCGTTGATGATGGGTACGGTTTATACGTGTATCATCCTGATTAGCTGGCTGGGTGCCAAGATGATCGTAAGTAGCGAACTGACGACGGGAAACCTGATGAGTTTGTTAGCATACTGCATGAATATTTTGATGAGTCTGATGATGTTGTCAATGGTGTTCGTGATGGTGTCCATGAGCATGGCGAGCATCCGCCGTATCTCGGAAGTGCTCTCGGAGACGAGCGACATCAACAATCCGGAACATCCGTTGTACGAGGTGGAAGACGGGAGAATCGACTTTGACCATGTGAATTTCGCTTATAAGAAGGACAGTGACGAGTTCGTATTGAAGGACATTGACTTACACATCCGCGCCGGAGAAACGATTGGCATCATCGGCGGCACCGGAAGTGCCAAAACAAGCCTGGTCAATCTGGTCAGCCGTTTGTATGACGTGTCTGAGGGCGAGGTGCGAGTCGGCGGGAAAAATGTAAAGGAATACGATTTGGATACGCTGCGCAACCAGGTGTCCGTCGTACTGCAAAATAACGTGTTGTTCACGGGGACGATTTTTGATAACCTGCGCTGGGGTAATAAAGACGCGACCGATGAAGAATGTATGGAAGCGGCCAGGCTGGCTTGTGCGGACGAGTTTATACAGCGGTTCCCGGATAAGTATGACACGCACATCGAGCAAGGTGGAAGCAACGTGTCCGGTGGTCAGAAGCAGAGGTTGTGTATTGCCAGGGCATTGTTAAAGAAACCGAAGATTTTGATATTGGATGACAGCACCAGCGCGGTCGACACGGCGACGGACGCGAAAATCCGCCGCGCGTTCAAGGAAGAGATTCCGGATACGACGAAGCTGATTATCGCCCAACGTATTTCCAGCGTGCAAGACGCGGATCGCGTCATTGTGATGGAAGAGGGCGAAGTCAATGGATTTGGGACACACGAGGAGCTGCTTGAGAACAATGCGATTTATCGTGAAGTGTATGAGTCGCAGACCAAGGGCGGCGGAGATTTTGATGAAAAGGGAGGTGAGCACTGATGCCAAGAATGCGACCGGGAATGAAGCCACCGAAGGTGGAAAATCCAGGAAAATTGTTCATGAGGCTGATGTCTTACGTATTTAAAGATTATAAATGGCACTGCCTGGCGGTGTTCGTGCTGCTTTTCGTGGGCGTGCTGGCCAACGTGCAGGGAACGATGTTTACTAAGAACCTGATTGACGATTATATCACGCCGTTCCTTTTGACGGATAATCCAGACTTTACGCCGCTTGCAAATGCAATCGCCAGGGTTTGCGTGTTTTATGCGCTGGGTGTGATTTCTTCCTATACTTATAATCGAATTATGATTTATGTCACGCAGGGCGTGATGCGTAACATGCGAAATGAAATGTTTGAGCATATGGAACGTTTGCCGATTAAGTATTTTGACACGCACGCGCATGGCGACATCATGTCGATTTACACGAACGACATTGACGCGATGCGCCAGATGATCAGCCAAAGCATTCCGCAGATTATCAACAGCGTGTTCACGGTCGTCAGCGTGTTCGTCAGCATGTTGATTTTAAGTATTCCGCTGACCGGCGTGACGCTCGTGATGGTGGCCTTGATGCTCTGGGCAACCAAGGCGTCGGCCAGCCGCAGCAGCAAATATTTTATTGAGCAGCAGCACAACCTTGGAAAGGCCAACGGTTACATCGAGGAAATGATGAACGGGCAGAAGGTCGTGAAGGTGTTCTGCCATGAAGAGGAGAGCAAGAAAGAGTTTGAAACGTTAAATGAGGAGTTGTTTGTCAGCGCGGACCGTGCCAATACGTTTGCCAATATTTTGGGGCCGATTAACGCTCAGCTTGGCAATGTCAGCTACGTGGTCTGTGCGATGGTGGGCGGAGCGTTGGCGCTGAACGGTATCGGAGGCTTCACGCTGGGCAGCCTGGCAAGTTTCCTGACCTTTAACAAGAGCTTTAACATGCCGATTAACCAGGTCAGCCAGCAGCTCAATTCCATTGTCATGGCGCTGGCGGGCGCGGAGCGTATTTTCCGCCTGCTGGACGAGGAGCCGGAGGTGGACAATGGTTACGTCATGCTGGTCAATGCGAAAGAAGTAAACGGGGAATTGACGGAATGTGAGGAACGCACCGGACGTTGGGCATGGAAACATACGCATCAGGCAGATAAGAGCGTGACTTATGTGGAGTTGAAAGGAAATGTCGTTTTTGACGGGGTGGATTTTGGTTATACGGATGACAAAATCGTGCTGCACGACGTGAAATTGTTCGCGGAACCGGGACAGAAGATTGCGTTCGTCGGTTCGACCGGAGCCGGAAAGACGACGATTACTAATTTGATTAACCGTTTTTATGACATTCAGGACGGAAAAATCCGCTATGACGGCATCAATGTCAACAAGATTAAAAAGGCGGATTTAAGACGTTCGCTGGGCATCGTGTTGCAGGATACGCATTTGTTTACCGGAACCGTGAAGGAAAACATTCGTTTCGGCAAGCTGGACGCCACGGACGAGGAAATCATCGCGGCCGCGAAGCTGGCCAATGCGGACGGTTTCATCCGCAGGCTTCCGAAGGGCTATGACACGATGCTGACCGGGGACGGGGCGAACCTAAGCCAGGGGCAGAGGCAGCTTTTGGCAATTGCCAGAGCCGCGATTGCCGACCCGCCGGTGTTGATTCTCGATGAGGCGACGAGCTCGATTGACACCCGTACCGAGCGGATCATCCAGGAAAGCATGGATCGCCTGATGAGCGGCAGGACGACGTTCGTCATCGCCCATAGGCTTTCCACCGTGCGCAATTCCGACTGCATCATGGTGCTTGAGCAAGGCAGGATCATCGAGCGCGGCACGCACGACCAGTTGATCGAGGAGAAAGGGAAATATTACCAGCTGTATACCGGAAACGCGATTTCGGCGTGAGGATCGTAGTTGATTTTAAAGGGCGTATGGTTTACATTTTCGTATTCCATACGCCCGATGTATTATGCTCGCGTAGTTCGTTGCCCATGCGAATTATCCGAAATCTTCCGGCCGCCACTTGTCGTGCCATTCGATTTTGGCCACATCGCCGTCAAATTGAATCGGCAGCCACACGTAATCCGCCATGGAAGTGTCCACTTGCCGTGTCATCATTTTTATCATCTGCATTTTTTCACCCCGCGTTACTTTTATGTTCTTGTCTGACCGCTGGGCGATGGCCCGCATGATTACGTCATATTTCTGGGCGGTCATCAAGTCGCCCGGAATCCACCGGTCGGCGACGGCCACGTACAAATCTTTTCCCTCCACCTTGAAAATAAAAGAAATCTGGCTGTTGAAGCTGGCACTGCTGGTATCGTTTTCATGCGGATTTCCCTGAACCTCGTAAGGCCCCATCCAGTCATCGGACACCGCCACCTCGCTCGGATTGGGCGTGTAGCCCGTCATCCCGGATGAAAAGACATAGTGCTTTCCGTTTCGCACCATGTGGCTGATGCCTTCCCTCGTAAATGGCGGTTGAATGTTCTGGTAGATGGTCACGGCCTCCCCTTCGGCGGCGGTAAATTCCGCATTTAACTGGCAGACGATGCAGTCCACGTGGTCGACCTCCACGAACAAGTAGCCGGTGTTTGTCTTCTCGTCAAAACCTAAGTCGAAGTCGCCGGATTATAAATGACGTGGGGCCTGTCCAGTTTGCGATAAGGGTGCAGGGGCGACTTTTTGTCGTGCGGCTGTGGGGGGATGATGAGCCCCTCGTCCCTCCAGTTGCATAAATCCGTGGAGGAATAGGCCTTGATTCCCCAACTCCAAATCTTGGAACCCTTGTGGGTAAACTGTTTGTTCTCCCCAATCCAGTAATATACCCCGTCCTCATAATATACGCTGGCCCCATGGGTCTGAATCCGTCGTCCGTGGGTGTCGTACCATGGCTTTCCGGGATGAATCGCGTCATAATGCATGTAAACCACTCCTTTTATAGTTTGTTCTTTTGCTTCATGATAGCAGAAAGTGAATTTTAAAACAATCCACATTTTGAGAAAAGTGTCGGATTTTACGAAGGGGCTCTCTTGCTCTTTGTATTTTGCCTTTATTTCTCCTTCTACCCTCACGCGCCAGCCTTTTGGCCTGCCTTGAGTGCGACTCTAATACGTAAATAACTGTATTTAGTTCACATATAAATATATAAGAGTAAAATATAGTTGACATATTATAAGAAGGGTGATATTCTATCAATGATGAGTGAAAAATATATTGAGAAAATAAAGAAAATATTGTGACAAGTTGCATTTGTGTTGGCGAGAGCGGAGCTTGTGGCAAAGAAAATAAGGCAGGTGATGACATGGCGAGAAATATTGCGATTAAGGTGGCGCGGGCCGAGAAGGACATGACCCAGAAAGCGCTGGCGGAGGCGGTAGGCATTTCCAGACAGACGATGAACGCGATTGAGCAGGGAGATTATAACCCGACGATACGTCTGTGCAGGCAGATTTGCCGTGTGTTGGGGAAAGGATTGGACGATTTGTTTTGGAAGGAGCAGGAAGATGATGAAGAAGAGGAAAAATAAAAGCAATTTGGACGAGAGACAAGAGCAGAGGCTCTTGCGGATTGAGCGGAACGCTTGCTGGCTGGCGTTTTGGGGCTTGCTGCTGGCGATGGCCGTGCAGATGGTGATGAGCAGGGGCGAGGATGTGCGAGGGGTTGCCGGAGAGTGGATTGTCTTTATGCTGTTGGCATGTTACATGATGGCGGCATGCATAAAGGAAGGTATCTGGGATCGGAGGCTTAGGCCGGATTGGAAGACGAATCTGATTGCCAGCCTGTTGGCAGGCGTTGCCGTGGCAGTCTTTTTTGTCGTGGTCTTGGATTGGGAGACTGAGCAAAAGATAGTGACGGCGATTGTGATGTTTTTTATGACGTTTGTATCTTGTTACATCTTGTTGATGATTTCGGCCTTGGTTTACAAAAAGAGAGTGGAAAAACTGGAGTCGGAAGGGGAAGAGGAGGACGTGGGAAATGATTGAAGTGCGCGGAGTGTGCAAGGAGTTCGAGAGGAGCCGCAGGGAAGAATCGGCGGAGGGAAATGTAAAGAAGCATGGATTGTTTGGAAAGAGGAATGCCTCTGTGAAAGACGGTGCGGTGCAGGCACCCGGGGGACAAAGCAAGGCGAAAAAGCACAAGGTCAGGAAAGAGACGTTTCTGGCGGTAGACCATGTATCCATTGAGGCGTATGAAGGAGAGATTATCGGGATACTTGGGCCGAACGGGGCAGGCAAGACGACACTGTTAAGAATCATGGGGATGCTGATGAGCCCGACAGAAGGTGACGTTATCCTGACGGATGGCGAGGGTAGGGAAATTACGGAATTGACGCATAAAAAGGCGGCGATTGGATATTTGTCTGGCAATACGAAGCTGTATCCGCGCTTTTCCGTGCGGGAGTACCTTCAGTTTTTGGGCGAGTTGTACGGCTTTGACAAAGAGCGGATTCGAGAGCGCAGCGAGGAGATTTTTAAGGTGTTGGATATGGAAGGGTTTGCCGACAATCGGATTGAGAAACTTTCCACCGGCCAGACGCAGCGTGCCTCCATTGCCCGCTGTCTGATGGCGGATCCGCAGGTTTATATTTTGGATGAGCCGACGTTGGGGTTGGACATCTTAAGTGCGGACGCGATTATCCGCTTCATGCGGGAGCAAAAGGAGAATGGAAAAACCGTGTTGTATTCCACGCACTATCTGGAGGAGGCACAGATTCTCTGCGACCGTATTTATATGATTCGGGACGGAAAAATCGTGGCACATGGAACACCCGCCGCCTTGATGCAGCAGACGGGAACGGATAATTTACGAGCGGCGTTCCATGCGATATACGATGATACGACGAGTGTACATGTGCAGTGAGAGGAGTTTCGTGATGAAAAAGATAGGGATATTGATAAGGAAGGAAATGTTGGACATCCTGCGTGACAAAAAGACGCTGGTCATGATGGTGATTGTGCCGATTGTGCTGTATCCGCTTTTATTGATTGGGATGACATTGGTGATGAGCAGCATTATGTCCACGCCGGAGGATGTCGTATATAGGGTGGGGTATACCTTGACGGAACCGGCGCAGGAACAAAATACGGCGGACGGGGAAACCGTACAAGATGGAAGGAACGAGGCGGGGACAGAAGCATTTGTTTTGACGGAAGAGGGAACGATAAAGGCGTTGGCGGAAGTGATGGAGCGGAACGCGGAAGAGTTTGACGCGGACGTGGAGTTTGTTCTGCTGGAGTCGGATGAGGATGCCGCCAAAATGAACGCCGTACTGACGTTTCGTAAGGAGCCGGATGGCAGGATGGAGATGGAGATCTCTTATGACTCCACGGAGACGGATTCCCTTCATGCGTGCCAGATGTTGGAGGACGCGGCGGAGCTTTATAGGCAGGATCTGGTAGCGGAAGGCTTGGAAAAGCAAGGATTGGGCGAGGAATTTTTATATCCGATTACATGCACGTCGATAGACGAGGTGTCAGAGGCGGAGAGCTTTGGCATCAGCATCGGAGGTTCGATTGGCATGATGCTCATCGTGATGATTCTCATGGGCGCGCTTTATCCGGCGATTGATGCCACTGCGGGAGAGAAGGAGAGAGGAACGCTTGAGACACTTTTGACCTTGCCGGTTACCAACTTCCAGATGATATTTGGAAAATTTGTTTCCGTGGCCATCATCGCTTGTGTGACGGCACTGTTATCTCTGATTTCACTGGCCGGTTCCGTGCTGTTTTTGATATTCGGGGTAGCGGAAGAAATGATGGGAAGTTTGGGCTTTTCGGCATCTACCATGCTGTCGGCACTTCCGATGTTGTTGCTGACGATGATTGTGACGGCGTTGCTGTCATCGGCACTTTGCATGTGCTTCTGTGTGTTTGCCAAGAGTTTCAAGGAGGCGAACAATTATGTGACTCCGTTGCTTTTGGTGGTGATGATTGCGTCCATGGCAGGAATGCTGCCGTCTGTCGAACTGGATCAGAAGACGGTTTTGATTCCGATAGTCAATGTTTCGCTGATGATGAAGCAAGTGCTGTCCCAGCAGTTTGACTTTGCGCTGGCGGGAGTGGCCAATCTTGTGAACTTGTGCGTGAGTATTTTGATTATCTGGTTTTTGGCAAAGATGTATGATAGCGAAAATATATTGTTCGCGGACGGATTCCGAAGCTTCCGGCTGTTTGGCAGCCGGTCGGATATCAAGAAAGGAACCATACCGGATAACGGGGACATTATGCTGAGTGTGACCGTGTTGTTCTTGTTGCTGATTTACGTGGGGAGCGTTGCCAGCATCCGGCTTGGTTTTTGGGGAACGGCGGTGTCACAGCTCATGATATTGGCGGTTCCGTTGCTTTTAGTATGGTATATGAAGTCGGATATAAGGAGTTTGTTTTCCTTGCACCGGCCAAGGAAAGGAACCGTGGCAGGAAGCATCCTTTTGTATTTGGGAACATATTGCCTGATTATGGTGGTGAGCATGGCACTCGCGGCACTTTTCCCGGAGAGTATGGAAAACGTGGAAATAGCGTTTAGTCCGATGACAGAGCAGCCATTTGCGATATTGCTTTTCGTGGTGGCACTGATGCCGGCGGTCGGAGAGGAAATTTTATTTCGCGGTCTCATATTTGGCGGAATTCGGGCAAATTGGATACAGAAACATCCCAAGGAAAGGACTTCCCGGGCGGCAGTGTACGCGATTTTTATTTCGGCCGCGGTGTTTGGCATATACCACATGAGTCTTGTCAAGTTTTTTACGACATTCTTGTTGGGAGCGATTTTTGCTTGTATCGTGTCGGAGACGGGAAGTATTTATGTGACGATGGGGTTACATTTTTTCAATAATGCAATTTCCATGGCGGCCATGAAATATCCGGAAACAGTGGGAAAAGTATTACCATTCCTGATGAAGGAACGGCTTTCCGTGTCGGAAGTCGCCGGACTTTTGGCGGCCGGAGTGATATTGGGAGCGTTGGGGCTGATGTTGCTTAGAAGGGGTTCCCAAGGTTCTTTGGGAGGAGATGGAGCGCGTACGTGATTTCGTTTGCATTTTGGCGGGAGCTTATCTTTGTCATACTGTTAGTGGGCATGGCATCGGTGGACTGGAAAAAACGTGTCATTCCTGACCGTCTTTTGGTTGCTGCAGTATTCAATCGGGTGGTGTGGGCGGTAGTTCAAAATGAGATTTCCATAAGGGTGCCGTCCACATTGCTACTTTCTGCATTGGTTCCATTGTGTCTTTTGTTTCTGGTGCTGGTGCTGGAGGAATGGAAAGGGTGCGGCGTGATGGGTGGCGGGGACATAAAGCTCTTGTTTGTCATGGCATTGTATTCGGATTGGTATCAATTGTTAGTAATTTTATTGGCGGCGAGTTTGTTGGGTTTGCTTGTCGCCTTTGTCTTCCGCAAAAAGGGAGATGAGGCACTTCCGTTCGCTCCATTTTTGGCGATTGGATATATTCTGATAAAAAGTGGTTTTCTTTCTTCTTTGTTTCTGTTATGATAAATGAGGAATGTATAAAAGAAATACTTTTTAAGGAGTGAATCGGTGGAGAAAAAAAGCAAATATTGGCGGCGGCTGGACAATGCGGCGAAGCTGTTTACGGCGGCCAGTACCAAGAGGGACACCCGGGTTTTTCGCTTTTATTGTGAATTGAAGGAGGAGGTGCGGCCGCAAGTTTTACAGCAGGCCGTGGAGATGGCGGTAGAGACGTACCCTTTGTTTTTGTCGGTCATGAGAAAGGGCATGTTTTGGAACTATCTGGAGCGAAGCGAGTTGCGCCCGGTGGTTCGCAGGGAGTATAAGGAGCCGTGCAGCAGGCTATATTTTAAGGATAAGAACGCGTTATTGTTTGAAGTGACGTATTATAAAAACAGGATTAATTTTGAGGCGTTTCATGTGTTGACGGACGGCACGGGCGCGATTGCGTTTTTGCGGGAGCTGGTAAGCGACTACTTGTATTTGGCGCATCAAGAGGACGGGCTTGGGCGGATTTCGTTCGTGCCGGACAACGTGACCGTTCAGGATCACGAGGTGGACAGCTTTACGAAATATTATTCCCCGGAATTGGGGAAGCGAAAGCAAATGAAGCCGCAGGCGCACGTGTTAAAGAGGGTGCGCAGGGAGAACGGGCAGCTACAGGTCGGGGAGCGGGAGATTTCCGTGGAAAGCATCGTGAAAAGATCGAGGGAACTTGGCGTGTCCGTAAGCGTGTTTGTCACGACGGCATTGATTTTGGCCATCCACGAGGAGATGACGAAGGTGCAGGAGCGATATCCCGTGGTTTTGATGGTTCCGGTGAATCTGCGTAATTTCTTTTCTTCGGAATCCATGTTGAATTTTTTCAACTGGATTTTGCCGAAGCATAAGTTTGGCCAGGGGGATGATTCCTTCGAGACGGTGCTTGTGGAAGTCAAGCAGTATTTTAAGGAAGAATTGACGCAGGAGAAGATGGCGCGACGGATGAGCGAGCTGATTTCGCTGGAGGTGCATCCTGTTTTACGTTTTGCTCCGGCGGACTTGAAAAATTTGTGCATCCATGCCGGTGCGAAATTTTCCGAGAGGGAGTCCACGGCGGTATTTTCTAATATGGGGCCGATCGTCCTGCCGGATTCTTATGCTTCTTATATTGAACGGTTCGGTTGCTTTACGAGCACTCCCAAACTGGAACTGTGCGTCATTTCGTTTCAGGACAAGATGTCGTTTGGATTCACGTCCCGGTTTGACACGGACAACATCCAACGTAATTTTTATCGCATCCTGGAGGAGCAGAAGGTTGCTTCCGAGGTGATAGAGCCGGACTTCCCGGAACCGGAGGCACCAAGCGATTTTGAGATGACGGTGTATAAAAGTTACACGCTGGTATGTCTGGCGTTAGTATTATTTATGGCCATCGTCGGGGTGAACCTGCATGGGCAGGCCATGGCCGGGGCAACGGACAAAACGGCGGCGATGACGAAGATAATGACGGTGTCCAGAGCACTCTTGTTTGCCGCCGGAGGCGTGGCCAGCATGTGGGTGGCCTCGTCCATCGGATTTTTTAAGCGGCATAATTTGTTCAAGAATGCCGTATGGCAACTTGTCGTGGTCAGCGTGGCCAGCGTGATTTGGGATTTTGCAACGGGGTGGCACGCATGGTCGGTGGATTACGTGATTCC
>CATLEQ010000094.1 GCA_949915905.1 uncultured Lachnospiraceae bacterium
TATTCGTTTTAAAGGGAAGAGGAATATAGATTGGGATGAAGTTGAACAGTATTTAAAACAGTATGTCGGAGAGTTCATAGAAATTGCTGAAAGTAAAGAAATTATATATATTGGCAGCGATTTGCCTGATGAATATTCAGGTTCAAATTATACTGCAAAATTAAAAGGGGCCTTGGCAAAGGCAAAAGCAAATGCCGCGCAGGGAATCCCGGAGATGATAGAGATTGCAGTGAACAGAAGATTTCAGGAAAATCTGGAAAGAAAACATGATAAAAATGCAAAATATGGTTGGTATCGATATGATTCAAGATTTGCAATACCAGTTTTTGACGAGAATAATGATGTTTTGCGGTATAATGTCTTTCATGCAGAGTTGGTGATACGGCATTCTGAAAATAGAAAGTTGTATTTATATGATATCATAAATATAAAAAAAGAAGCGAGCACCCCGCTTGAGCCATAAAGCCGTACGGTAAAAAACCCGCTTCTTTTTAAGTATTATATGATAGGGAGGGAAGAAAGTCAAGAAAAATGATGAAGAAAAGGAGAAAGTGGGTGCTATGATTTTACATTTTATGGACAGAAAAGGCATCTGCACGATTATTGATGCCGATTTCAGGACTGAGACGGTCAAGATAAAAAATCTCACGGATGATAACCTTCACCGTGCGTTTGGTGTGAAGGAGAATCCTACATGGGCGGATTTTGAATTCTTTTTAGAAGACCGATGTTTTCCGCGAACCCGTGACAAACTGAAACTGGTGTTAAAGGACGTGGGGGTGGATCATTATGATCCATTGACGATTATCCGCAAGACGCAGGGAAGGATGGCGGAGGACACGCAGTGGATAGAGATTGTTTCGGAATAAGAGATTGCGTGGATTTGTTTTCGCGCAGTTTCCAAAGGGGAGGAATTTTTGTATGATTACAATGACGCAATCAAAACAGATAAACATGAATCGGAATTCTTCCAAGGGGAACCAATTGAAATGGTTTGACAGAGGAACATGGTACAAGGCGGATTATCTGGGCTATGAAGCATTGGCCGAATATCTTGTGTCGCATTTGTTGGAAAAGAGCAGCGTGAATACATGCGTGTCTTATGAATTTGCAAAAATTGAGTTTCAAGGTATTACTTATAATGGTTGCCGATGTGCTGATTTTTTACGGGAAGGCCAGGAACTTCTCACCTTGGAAAAGTTATTTCGATTGGAGTGGGGGATTGATTTGACACACACATTGGCTCCTCTGGAATTAAAGAAAAGGATTCTGTTCGTGGTAGAGCATGTTTCCGAATTGGAGGGGCTAGAGGCGTTTGGCACATATTTGACCATGCTTTTAGAACTTGATACGTTTTTTTTGAACGAGGATCGGCATACGAACAATATTGCAGTGCTCCGAAATGAAAACCATACTTTTTCCTACTGCCCGGTTTTTGATAATGGTGCGGCATTGTTTGCGGATACTCGCATTTCCTATGATTTGAAATTGCCATTGGAAGCTTGTTATGAGAGGATTGAGGCAAAGCCGTTTAATCGCTCCTTTGATGAACAGATGGACGTGGCGGAAGAACTTTATGGCGTGCATTTTCATTATTGGTTCACGGAAAAAGACGTGGAACTCCTGCTTCGGAGAGCGGAGGACATATATGACGCGGCAATTATTCAAAGAGTTCTTGAAGTGATGCGGTTACAAATGCGTAAATATAGATACTTTAACCTTTCTGCTCCGTGCGCATAAAAAAGGGCAACGGTCATCCGTTGCCCTTTTTAGCGGAGACGGAGGGATTCGAACCCTCGTGCCGCTTTCAGGCGGCAAAGCGATTTCGAGTCGCTCTCGTTATGGCCACTTCGATACGTCTCCATAAATAAAAATACAATATATGATAGAAGATGGAACACGGAGCTTTTCTTGCCGCAAAAGCGGTCGTGTCCGGCACGCGGGTCTCGCGAGCGAAACACCTTGTTCAAACTCCGTGTTCTATTTTAATGCATTTTAAGCAAATTGGCAAGAGAAAAATAATTTTTTATGATTATAATTCATGAGATGTCCGTTTGCCGGACGTCTCGGAAGCCTCGTCCTGCACTTCCTCCGCGACAGTTTCCTTTTCCGGCAGATAAAGGTGTACCAGTTCTAGCCGGTTCTTGTCCATCTTTTCCACGACCATGCGGATGCCGTCTTCCAAATTGATTTCGTCTCCGACTTCCGGCAGGCGGTCAAGATGCTCGATAAAATATCCGCCAAGTGAATCGTAATCCTTTGCCACCAGTTCCAACTCGAGGCGGTCGTTTATGTCGTCCAGACTTAGCGAACCCTCGACAATGTATTCTCGCTCATCCACTTTTTTGATGAATTCTTCTTCGTTTTCATCGTATTCGTCATGAATCTCGCCGACAATTTCCTCCAGGATGTCTTCCAGCGTAATCAAACCGGCGGTCTCGCCGTATTCGTCAAGGACGATGGCGATGTTGTACGAGGCGTGCCGCATCTCCACGAGAAGCTCGGAAATGCTTTTGTACTCGTAAGTAAAGTAAGCCTCGCGTAAAATGTCGCGTACATGGAAGTTCTCTCTGTTGGCAAACAGCAAAAGATCCTTCATGTTGATGGTGCCGATTACGTTGTCGGTCGTCTCTTCATAAACGGGAAGACGCGTGTACTTGTCCTCCTTGAAAATATTAATCAATTCCTGGAACGTGCAGTCCACGTTTGCGAACGTGACGTTTACGCGGGGAACCATGACATCCTTTGCCTTGGCGTCGCCTAAATCGAACACGTTGTAAATCATTTCCTTTTCTTCTGACTCAATGACCCCGTCCTCGTGGCTTACATCCACGATGGTACGCAGCTCGTCCTCCGTCATGGCGCTGTTGGCCGCGTCCGGGTCGATACGCATCAGGAAGAGAAGGCCTCGTGCAAATGAATTGATAATGAAAATAACCGGCGTGAGTACCGTCATTAAAATCCGGATAATCCGGATGTAGGAAAGCGACAGTTTCTCGGATTGAAGCGTGGCGATATTCTTTGGCGTAATCTCGCCGAATACCAGAATCGCCAGGGTCAATATGCCGGTTGCAAGGCTGACCATGCCGCCTCCGAAACGGTAGGCAATCGTCGTGGTCAAGGATGCGGCGTACAGATTGACGATGTTGTTGCCAATCAGAATCGCGCTCAGCATCTTTGCCTTATGATTTTCAATTGTGTCAAGAACAACTTCCGCCCTTTTGTTGCCTTCGTCCGCAAGGGAACGCATCCGTATCTTGTTGACGGTGGTCAGCGCGGTCTCTGCTGAAGAGAAAAAGGCAGACATAAAAAATAGAATAAGTAATATGCCAAGTTGTATGGCGTCACTCGGGTCCAATGAAAGTTCAACTCCTTTGTTAATATATTTCCGCGCGGCAAGGCGCAGATTGGATAGCGAGTATACAAATCTAATCATACAACATTTACCAGCAGTTTGCAAGCGTTGTTTTATAGTCGCTTCCTTTTTTTACGATGACGGATTACATCTATTACGAGTTGCACAATACGCATATGAGCGTAAAGTGCACCGAATGGAGAAAATCAGTTGAGTATTGGAAAAGTTTGGATTAGAATAGAGACAGTCTAAAAGGTTAGACGTAGAATATTAGACGTAATAGAGGAAATGAATGGAGGATGTTTCATGGAAGCAAGGGAGATTTATGAATTTTGGTTGGAGGATCCGTATTTTGGCGAGGAGACAAAGGCGGAGCTGCGCGGCATTGCGAAAGACGGGCAGGAGATAGAGGAGCGGTTTTACAAGAACCTGGAATTTGGCACCGGGGGACTGCGCGGCATCATTGGGGCGGGAACCAACCGGATGAACATTTATACGGTTCGCAAGGCGACCCAGGGGCTGGCAAATTATATTATCAAGGAGCAGGCGAAAGAAAAAGGGGTCGCGATTGCGTTTGATTCGCGGAACATGTCCCCGGAATTTGCCGAGGAGGCCGCGCTTTGTCTGGCGGCGAATGGCATCAAGGCATATATTTTTCCGTCCCTTCGGCCGACGCCGATGCTGTCCTTTGCCCTCAGGGAGCTTGGCTGCACGGCGGGCATCGTGGTGACGGCCAGCCACAATCCGCCGGAATACAACGGGTACAAGGTGTACTGGGAGGACGGCGCGCAGATTACGTATCCGAGGGACAAAGCGATCATTGGCGAGGTCAACGCGATTACCGATTACGCGCAGGTAAAGACCATGGACAAGGAAAGTGCCGTCTCGGCGGGGCTATATGAGGTGATCGGAGCGGAAATTGACGACCGCTATATGGAGGCGTTGAAGAAACTGGTGATTCATCCGGAAATCATTAAGGAGGAGGCGGCGAACTTAAAGATTGTCTATACCCCGCTCCATGGAACGGGAAATCTGCCGGTCAGAAGAGTGCTTGCAGAGCTTGGATTTCCCAACGTCTACGTGGTAAAAGAACAAGAATTGCCAAACGGTGATTTCCCGACGGTGTCTTATCCGAATCCGGAGGACAAAAATGCATTCGCGCTGGCTCTCGCGTTGGCAGAGAAAGTGGACGCGGACATCGTGCTGGCGACGGATCCGGATGCCGACCGGCTCGGGGTATACGCCAAGGATGGTAAAACCGGCGAATATAAGAGCTTTACCGGAAATATGTCCGGCATGTTGATTTTGGAATATATTTTATCGCAGAAGAAAGCGTTGGGAACCCTGCCGAAGGACGGGGCGGTCGTTACGACCATCGTGTCCGGCAAAATGTCGCGCGAGATTACGAAAGCGTATGGAATGGATTTGATTGAGACGTTGACCGGGTTTAAATATATTGGCGAGCAGATTAAATTCTTTGAGCAAAATCATGACCACACGTATGTATTTGGTTATGAGGAAAGCTATGGCTGCCTGGTGGGAACCCATGCCCGGGACAAGGACGCGGTCGTGGCGGTGATGGCGCTGTGCGAGGTGGCGGCTTATTGTAAGCACAAGGGAATGACCTTGTACGACCAGATGAAGAATTTGTTTGCCCGATACGGGTATTACAAAGAGGGGCTTTGCACCGTTACCTTGAAAGGGCAGGATGGGGCAAAGAAAATAACGGCGATGATGGAGCGGATTCGAACCGGAGTCCCGGAGATGATCGGGGGGCTTCGCGTATTGCAATTCCGTGATTATAAGGAAGACGTGCTTTTGGATTGTAAAACAGGGACGAAGACGTCGACGGGACTGCCAAATTCCAACGTGCTCTATTTTGAGCTGGAGGGCGGGGCGTGGTGCTGCATCCGTCCGTCCGGCACGGAGCCGAAGATTAAGTTTTATATTGGCGTAAAGGGGCTTTCGGAGGCAGAGGCGGAAGACAAACTTGCCAAATTGACAGAGGCGGTCAAAGCACTGGCCGGGGAATAAGGGACGTTTCCTCCGGCTTCTAAGCGGTGCGCCCCGCCCGGTATTGAGTGGGCGTGCATCCCGTGAGGGAATGGAAGGCGGAGGAAAAATAGGTGGGAGAGCACAAAGAGAGTTTGTCCGCGATTTCCTGAATGGATAAATCGGTGGTCATAAGCAGTATCTTGGAGTGTTCTATTTTTTGCGCCTTTATATAATGGTTGACGGATTCGCCTGTTTCCTGCTTGAATTTTCGGGAAAAATAGTAGGGAGTGTAGCCGGTGTGGGCGGCGATGTCTTCCAATGTCAAATCGGATTCCACGTTTTGCAGGATATATTCACATCCCCGGCGGATTTCCAGAGAAATGTGGCTGTTTAGGGCGGCCTTGTGTTGGCGAACTTGTTTGATAAATGTGTCCAGTATGTCGTTTTGCAGGGTTTGCAGGACGCTTACCTGGTTGGCGGACAGAATGGCCTTGTGGTAGGCGGATTCCAGGTCATAGCCGACGGCGGGAGAAAGCCCGCCCAGGGAGGCATAATGGGCGCAAAGCTTCGTGAATTGGATGCAGGATATTTTTTTGGCTTCCAAAGGGGAACCGGTGGAGGGAGCATCAAAAACCTCCATCTGTATGGCCTTGGCCCAGATATCCTTATAGTTGGCATCGCCGTTTTGAACGGCCTTTAACAAGGCGCATTCCACCATGTAGGCGCGGTGCCGATCGGTGGGGAGGTTCCCGATTTCAGAAGATTCGAAATCATTTCCCTCTTCATCATAATGCCAATACAAAATGGGCGTGTTGCAGGAAATCAAGTCTGTCAGCAACTGGAGCTTTTTATTCATGGGATTCTCCTTTCTCAATTATCAACCTTATGCGAGTGCGCCGGTATGGAAACGCATGACCTTTTGTCCGTGGTGATACCACGGATTGTTCCGTACTTCGTGCTCTCATTATTATATAAAATCAGTCGTAGAAAGACAAGTGTGAGAAATTATTAAATTAGCGAATCTTTACAAAATTAGCTATACGAAAATAAATAAAGCGAAAATAATGAGGCGTGGCGAATTTTAATATGTACCGGGCGGCGGCAACGATGTTTTTCGTGTTGATGGGGTACGCCAGCATGATCGCAAACCAGGGGTATGGGATTGCAATGGCACTGGCGGGAATTCTGATTACGGCGTGCCGTATTTTTGACGGATTGACGGACGCGCTGATTGCCATTTTATTTGAAAAAATCAATCCGGCGAAAGGAAAGGTGCGGCTGTTTATGCTCGTGGGCTGGGCGATTACGATAGTGGGCTCACTTCTGCTTTATAATTGGGCGGCAGGAAAGTTTGACGGCATCATGGGAATCGTTATGTTCGTTCTTTGCTATGTGATTTTTATCATAGGGTATACGTTTACCAACATGGGGACGAACACGGCTTTGATTGTCATCACGAACGAGCCGACACAGCGGGCCATGACGGGATTTATCAATACCTTGTACGCATATTTCGTCCCTATGCTTTGCAACAACGTCATATCACTGTTTGTTTTGCCGAAGTATGACAATCAAATCGGAATTCCGATGCTGACGGAAATGGTTCTCTGGTTTGCCGTCATGTCGCTTGCCTTTACCCTTCTGGCCTGTTTTGGCCTGCGCAAGGTGGACGTGCGTGAGACGTTTGAAATCATTGCAAAAAAGCAGGGGGAAAAAGAAAAGGTATCATTTAAGGAAATGTGGGAAGTGCTGAGCAAGAATCGCCAGGTGCAGTTGTACATGCTGACGGCGGTGTCCGACAAGCTGGCACAGCAGACGATGAGCCAGTCCGTAGTCAATACGATGATGGCGGGCATTTTGATTGGAAGTTATGTGGCAAGTACCATGGTGGGGAACTTCACGACGCTTGTCGGCCTCGTGTTTGCATTTGGTTCCGGCGTGTTTGTGTCGAAGATGGGGGCAAAAAAGGCGACGAAAGTATTTTCGTGGGCAAGTATTGCCTTATCCGTGCTGATGGTGGTATACTGTTTCTTACTAGGCGGCCCGAACGGGATGAACAAGCTGGCCACGCTGGGCATGCCGGTCGTCATTTATACGATTCTCATGCTGCTGAAGTCCGGCTCGGGCATGGCGTTGACCGTGTCGGAAAATATCATGCGGGCCGACGTGGTGGATTATGAGTGCGAGCGAAGCGGAAAGTACATGCCTTCCGTCGTTTCCGGCGTATATAGCTTTATCGACAAGGTGATTTCTTCGTTCGGGGCAACCATCGCGCTGGTATGCATCAGTTTTATCGGATACGCCAATACGACGCCGCAGGCCGGTGACGCGGCGACGTGGCCGATTTTCTGGATGACCATGTTTTTGATGTTCGGCATGCCGATTTTGGGATGGGTCTGCAATATTGTCGCGATGAAGTTTTACCGGCTGGATAAGGAACGCATGGTGGAAGTGCAGAAAAATATTGCGGAGATGAAAGAAAAGGCGAAAAATAACGGATAATGGAGATGGAGAGAAATGAAAAAACGTCCACATATTATTATTTTGAATCCGGACGAGATGCGTTGGGACACGATGGGGCATATGGGAAATAAGGCGGCGCACACGCCCGCGCTGGATGCTTTTGCCGCGCATGACGCGGTATCCTTTGAACGGGCATATTGCCAGAACCCGGTGTGCGTGCCAAGCCGTTGCAGCTTTTTGACGGGACTTTACCCTCACACGAGGGGGCATCGTACGATGAAATATTTGCTTCACGAGGGTGAGCAGAGTTTGTTTTGGCAGCTTCGTGAGGCGGGATACTATGTATGGCTCAACGGCAGGAATGATTTGATTGCCGGACAAATCACCGGGCTGGAGGAACGGCATGCGGACGAGATTTATTATTATGACAAGTCCAAGGCACCGCGGCAGGTGGATTTGAAATCACTGGGCCGGATGATGGGCGGTGGAAAGAAGGACGCGGCGGAAAACGCCGGGAAGGATACGACGGCGGCCGGGGGAAAGGATGCGTTGGCGAAAGTCGGAAACGCGGCCGTGACAAGAGAAGGCGAACAATCACAAAACCAAGAGCGGCATGTCTATGATCATTTTGGCGGAGTGAAGGATGAACCGCTTCCGGGAATGGACGCGGACTGGCTGGACACGTACGCGGCCATTGAGCGGATCAAGCACCCGGTGGATGCCGAAAAACCTCTTTGCCTGTTCCTCGGTTGGACGAATCCGCATGTACCGTACCAAGTGGAGCGGAAATATTATGACATGGTGGATAAAAACGCCGTCGCGCCGGAAATCGACCCGGCCGCGCAGCAAGGAAAATCGCGGATGATAGAGAAATTGCAGGAATTGTCCGGGCTGGAAAATAAGACGGCGGAGGAATGGCGCGAGCTGCGCCGCGTCTATCTGGCGCAGTGTGCCAAGGTGGATGCCATGTTTAAAGAGGTCTGTGACGCGTTAAAAGAGGCGGGCATGTATGACGATTCGGCCATCTTTTTCCTTTCCGACCACGGGGACTTTGCCGGAGATTATCATCTGGCGGAGAAGGCGCAAAACACATACGAGGACGTGCTTTCCCGCGTGCCGCTTTTGATAAAGCCGCCGAAGATGGCGGACGAGGACGGCCTAGAACTGTATCCGTGCGATGCGGGGGTCGCGGACGGAGTGGCGGAACTGGTGGATTTTTATGCGACGGCCCTGGAATATGCCGGGGTGGAGCCGCAGGAAAATCATTTCGGCAGGAGTCTGCAGCCCGTAGTGGCGGATCGAAAAGTCCGGGTGCGCGAGTACGCGCATTGCGAGGGCGGGCGGCTGGCATATGAGGAGCAATGTGACGAGTGGCATTCCGAGCCGCCAAAGCCGGGACGGGACGACTACTGGGCGAAAAAGACGGCACAGTTGGACGACGAGGCACATTGCAAGACCACGATGGTGACGGACGGGCACTATAAATTCGTGCAACATTTGAACGGGGAGCATGAGTTGTACTGCTTGGATGATGACCCGCAAGAACTGAACAATTTGTACGCGACAAAGCCGAAGAACGCGGATGGCACGTTCAAAGACGGCGCGCTGCAGGGCGTGACGTGGCGCATGCAGACGGAGCTTTTGCACTGGTACCAGGAGACGTGCGACGTGGTTCCGAAAAAATATGACAATCGTTTTTCGGAGGAGCGCATTTGGGCCACCTTGCGCAACTTCGTGCCGGGGGAAATGGAAGGAGCGGTGCGGGAATATATTCGCAAGGAGCAGCCAAGCATTCCGGGGGCGATACGCCATGTGATGGGAATGTTATGCTGAGTGGCAGATTTAACTGCCACTCAGTATAATACGATGCGCACAGCCGCATAAGGAAACTTGCCGCTTTGCGGCTGCGGCTGGCGCAATACTCACGGCAGATAAAATCTGTCGTGAGTATACAAAATGCATGGCGTCGATTTGCAGAAATGGTTGGCACATTCTATATAGTTATGGTAAAATGAGAGCACTTGGGAGATGGAGTTTTTTAAACCAAGTGCTCTTGGTATATGAAAATGTGAAAATCCTGCGGACGATTTTTGACATATATCAGCACGGAGGGATTCCGCCGTGAATGGGTGTAGGGAGGTATTACGGTGAAAAAAGCATTACCAATCGGCGTGGAAAATTTTTATCATGGTTTCCTTACCGGTATTTTAAGCCAAAGCGAGGATTATCTGGTGAAATCAAATCGCGAGTCTGGAAATGGCCGTTCGGACATCATGGTGAAAAGCCCTTCACTGCGGGGTGCGGTGTGGAAAAGGAAGAGATTAAGGGGAAAATGAAGTGATGGGTTAAACTTATATGAGAGGGAAAATGGCATGACGAAAAGACCGGGAAAAAATAGACGAAAACGAAATGGGCGGGGGCGGGGTCAAGCAAAGAATCCGGTACAAATGAATCAAGCGCAAAACAATTCAAAGCAAATCCGCCCGGAGTCCTTGAAGGACAATGGCGACAACGGCCAAAAAGATGTTCAGGAGGAGTCGGCAGGGAAAAAGAAAGAATGGACGCGGGGTGAAATCATTGCAGTTGTTACTCTTATTGTGACGTTCCTTGGCGTTGTGGTGGCTGTTGTCATGCCATTTTGGCAGCAGAAGGGGGATACGGTTTATAACACCTATTATGCCGGGCAACCGGTAGAATTGTCGTATTCCAATTCCAGATATCGCGCGGGGCAGGAATTCTTCAATGACGGGGAATTTGACAAGGCGCTTGAGATGTTCGAGCAGGCGATGGGGGAGTATGAAGGACAGTCGGTTGCGGACGTCAACCTGGCCAGAATACAGTATGCCATGGGCGTGACGTATAAATATAAAGGAGATTATGAGGCGGCAATCGAAAACTACACGATAGCAATAGGGACTTTGAAAAGTCTGGAAGAAGCGGAGGAATCGGACGATATAAAAGAAGATATAAAATATGAACTGGGATACGTGCATTACCTGCGCGGGACGGCCTATGTTGACAGTCATCAGTTGGAAAAGGGAAGGATTGATTTAAACGCATGTGCTGACGCGGTCGGATATTTTAAGGGGGGCGCGGGAGTAGAGAAATGGTATGATTTGGCATCTGTATATAACGCATTCGGAGAGCTTTTCTTTGCGTCGGCATATAGTGAACGTTCCCCATATGATACCGGAGAAGTACTCGGTTATACATATCAGGACGCATATGATGCTTATAATGCCGCATTGGAACTAAAAGGGTTGCGTAAAGTTTTTGAAGAGGATGGCAAGATATTGACTTATTGGGGAGATCAGATAAAGGTGTTCGACCGGCTGGGGACATATTCCATGCCGGAACAAGACGAGGAAGGAAAAATGAATTTCTGGGAGTTTTTAGACATGATAGAATCTTCCTGGTATGAGATATCTTTTATCGACGCGGAGGCGGCGGATATTTTGTTAAACCGTGCGGGCGTCGTTTTGTGCATGGGATATTACGATGCCGCCTTGTATGATTGTGAAACGGCATTAAAAATATATGACATGATTGGTCCTTCCGTTCGAAGCAAAGTGGCGGATGCATATTTTACGATTTCGCATATTATGCTGGAGCAGTCTGCCATGGGGGACGGCGTACCGACGGATGAGGCGAAAAAGCAGTTTGTCGAGTATATGACGGCGGGGGTGAAGTACAACGAGAAATGGCTTGGCCAGGGTTTTGACACGGCGCGTCTTTATGAAAGCCAGGGATTCGCGTATTT
>CATLEQ010000095.1 GCA_949915905.1 uncultured Lachnospiraceae bacterium
CATAAAGCTCCACGTCGACCATCATCTCATCTTTCCACATCACCGTAAATTTATAATCGTCCATTGCATCCTCCCTTTTCATTCAAAAACACATCCTTCCACCCAAACATTGTACCATGGGATGCCATATTTGAAAACCACTTTCCTTTCTTTAGATTTCTTAATTTTTGCCTTACATTTTCTTTTGTTTTTTTCTGAAACCTTTAAGAAGAATCCCGCATGAAACTTAAATACTATTCGCTATGATATACTCACGGTCGATAAAATCGACCGTGAGTATTGCGCCAGCCGCAGCCGAAAAGCGGCATATTTCCTTGTGCGGCTGTGCGCATCCTTGTATACTGAGGGAAAAAGCATTTGCCCTCAGTATATCATAAAAAGTAAAACGGCGGGGCAAATACAACCCCGCAAGACTCAGACAGTAAACCGACATGTCGCCTGACGGCGACGTCACCATGAATGACGAGGGAGTGTGTTTTTATGAATATCGCAATGCTTACCAATAATTATAAACCTTTTGTGGCGGGCGTGCCAATCGCGGTGGAGCGTCTTGCCGACGGGCTGCGCGCAAACGGCCACACCGTATATATTTTTGCACCGGATTACCATATGGAGGACGCGGAAGAAACGAGCGAACGGGAGGCCTTGCTGGAATCTCTTGACACCACCGCGGCTTCCGGCCGTGGATGTACGTTTCGGTTTCCGACCACTAACGTCAAGATGGCCGGGATGATGCCATTGCCGCTGCCGATTTTCGGTTATCTGGATTCCATCTTTTCCGAACTGGACATTGACATCATCCATGTGCACCATCCCGTATTGACGGGAAATGCCGCCCTGCACCTTGGCCGGAAACACCACGTACCCGTCGTATTTACCTACCACACGCGGTACGAACAATATATTCACTATGCGCCGCCCTTTAAGGCACTCGAAAACCGTGCCGCCAAGGAGGTGCTCGATGCCGCCGCTGCACAGGCCGTAGTCGATTTCACACAATACAGCATCGTTCAGCGTTATTTGAACTATTTTGTGAACCAATGCGACCTCGTTCTGGCACCGACCCAGACGATGGCCGACTACCTGGAACCATTTGACTTACAAACTCCAATCGAAGTCGTGCCAACCGGACTGCCCGCAGAAGCCTTTCAAGAAAAGCCGCAGGCCACGGACATCCGCAAAAAATATTTACCTGCGGACAAGCGTTATCTGTTTTGCACCGTGTCCCGCATGGCAAAGGAAAAGAACATTGATTTCATGCTGCGCGCGCTGGCGATTGCCAAAGAGCAAATCGGAAATATTTTCCGCGTCCTGATGATTGGCGACGGTCCCGAACGGGAGGCATTGGAAAACCTGGCAAAGGAACTGGGACTAACCGAAAACGTCGTCTTCATCGGAGCCGTTGCCAATGATGAGATTTCCACGTATCATCAGGCATGCGACCTCTTCCTTTTCTCCTCGCAGTCCGAGACGCAGGGAATCGTGCTTTTGGAGGCCTTTGCCGCCTCTCTTCCGGCGATTGCCATTGACGCGACCGGTACCGGCGACTTGATTCAATCTGGTGTCAACGGAATGCTGACCTCGGCCGACGAACAAGACTGGGCAGACAAGTTGACCACCATGATTAAAAATGACATGATGGGGGAAGGACTTTCCCTGAAAGAAATGGGTGCCGCCGCGCGGCAAACCGCAGAAGAATATGAAGAAAGCCGCATCGCCACCAAAGTGACGGGTTATTACCAACGAGCCATTGGAAAGAAGCAAAGCATGTCCGAAAAAGCGTTGAATGAATACTTCTGGCCAAGACTTGGCATAGGAACAATGTAGGGTGCCACACGGCACCCTACTTATTTTTCAAATCAACCATACCGGCACATACCAGTTTTTTTCATCAATGGGCAATAGGTCAGCCGCCATGCAAACGACACTTCCGGTTCCTATTTCCACCTTAAGCGTTTCCAATTCGCCAAAAGCGTCCGCCGTGCAAACCGGATTCAAGACATGGAAATTCTTAATCGCGTTTTTTCCAGGCGAGGCGGCTTTTTTAACCTCTATCGGAGACAGTATTCCGTCCTGATAAATCAGCAGGTCAATCTCCCTTTGGTCTTTATCCCTATAATAAAAAATCGGCGGCTCCTTTCCCGCGTTCAAATAGCTTTTATAAATTTCCGAAAACACGTAACTCTCAAAAATGGCACCGGACATCGCACCCCTCTCCAACGTCTGCGGGCTTCCCCACTTTAGGAGATAAGCCGCCAGCCCCGTATCCAGAAAATGTAAAAGCGGCATTTTCACGACACGTTTCAACGCATTGTTGTGATACGGCTGTACGAGCGCGATAATATGAGACGATACCAAAATTGACAGCCATTTTTTTGCCGTTGGTGCCGATATGCCCGCCGCGCTTGCCAATTCCTCATATGCAACCGTTTTCGAAGTATGTGCCGCAACGACCGTCATGAAGTTATAAAACTGCATTTCATCGGCAACCTGCGTCAAATCCCGAATATCCCTCTGCAAATACGTATTCACATAAGAACGATAATACGTTTCCCAATCCACATTTTCATCCGCATAAAGCTCCGGCATGGAACCCCTGAATATGCGCTGATAAATTTCGTTCAGCCCGCGCGGCTTTGTGACAGACAAACGCTTCATCAGGCGATCCGCATCCGCAGAAAACGGTTCACTTGGCACCTGATATATTTCCGCATCAGATAGTCCCAACAAATTCACAATGCCGACACGCCCCGCAAGGCTTTCACTTACATTTTCCATCAGCCGGAAAACCTGAGAACCCGTGAGCCAGAAATCTCCTTTTTGTCTTGAGCGATCTACGCTCATTTTAATATAAGGAAACAATTCGGTCGCATACTGAATCTCATCAATCAACACCGGCGGCGCATATCTTTGCAAAAATAAGGCAGGATCGGTCTTTGCGAGGTATCTCGCGTCAGGATCATCCAATGTCACGTATTTCCGCTCTATACCGTCTTCCTTTTGTACCTCGGCCAACTTTTGCAACAAGGTTGTTTTCCCAACCTGCCTCGGCCCGGTCACCAAAAGCACCGGGAACATCTTCGAAATCTTCATTATCGTATCTTCGGCGGCTCTCTTAATATACGTCATGATCATCTCCCCTTCCAAATCCGACCCGTTTTTCCGCAAAATATCCGTCTAATCCAAATCATGTTTTTATTTTAGACGGATATTTTGAATTTGTCAACCGCGAAATCCATGCTCTCGCAATTGCCCCCAACAACATCATATTGACAGCTTTTCAAAAAACGCGTTATAATCCACCTGAAATAGTTCCGCAAGTGCGATTAACTCCGACACGCGAACATTATACGTCCCACATTCTATTTGCGAATAACTGCTTCTGGAAATTTCAATTCCCTTTAGTTGCAAGCGCGCGACAACTTGCTCCTGCGTAAGGTGAGACAGCTTTCTAAGTCTACGAATATTGCCGCCAATAGAAATATCTTGTCTTATTTTCTGAGCCATGATTACGCCTCCATTCATGTCATTGACCGGAAACCGTGCATCCTCTGAGCCAGTCAGCGTAGTGACCGGCTCGAGGCTGAACAGTTACCTTCACACATCTTTGCAATGAATATATTGCATTTTATGTTGATTTTAATTTCTTTTCGCGCTATAATTGCAATGTATAGATTGCAAATCCAGATTTTACACAGACAAAAACATGAATAGTAACGAACGGAGGAGAACATGAAATACTTTCACTTGACCACGCCACAAAAAAATATTTGGAATCTTCAAAAATATTACGAAGACACGGCCATTGGCAATCAATGCGGTGCCATTATCTTTAACGAAGAAAGAAATATCGCATTATTACAACAAGCAATTTGTCAATTCATACAATCTCAAAGCGGCCTTCGCCTCCGTTTTTATGAAGAAAGCGAACCAATGCAATATATATCCGATGAAATTGACACTTCCATTCCGTTTATGTCATTTTCATCCATGGATGAACTTGACCGATATGCAGAAAGCTTTGCCCAAACGTCCATTGGGCTTTTGGACACCCCCATGTATCGCTTTGTAGTATTTCAAATCGGGCAAAAAAATGGCATATTGGTCACGTTAAGCCACCTGATTTCCGATGCTTGGACATTTGGGCTGATGGCAAATCAAATTGACGTGGCATATCACCAACTGACCGGAGAGGCAAACTTATTGTCTGCCAAAACGACTGACGCACTTTTAAAAGCAGATTACATGGATTATGTACAGTTCGAAAACACTTATCTGTCCTCCGAGCGATATATAAAGGACAAAAAGTATTGGGAAGAGAAATATGCCCTTTGCCCCGAAAAAAGCTTGATAAAGTCACATGTTGTCGCAACGCCATCCGTTGAGGCGAAGAGAATGGTTGAAACGTTGCCCAGGAGTTTAAAGCGAAAGATTGAAGACTATTGCAAGACACACTCCATAACCCCTGCCGTTTTATTTGAAACGGCAATCACAACGTACCTTTCCAAAATCAATCCGGAAAACAAGTCCATAACCATCGGCGTTTTAGTATTAAATCGCAGTAATGCCAAACAAAAAAACATTGCCGGAATGTTTATTTCCACCATGCCGCTTACGATAACGTTACCGGAATCGATAACCGTGTCAGAACTTGCAACACAAATCACCAGGGAACACATAAGCATATTCCGACATCAAAAATATCCTTTTTCTAATATTTTGACGTTTCTACGAGAAAAACAAAATTTCACGGGAAATTTATATGATGTAATATTTAGTTTCCAAAATGCAAAAACAAATACCAATGCAGAGACAAGGTGGTACTCTAATGGCTCTAGCGAGGTTCCTCTTGCCATACATATAGATGACCGCGATGGAGACGACAAATATACTATGACAATAGATTACCAGACCGCTATATTTAAAGAAAATACAGAAATCAAACTTATCATAGACCGCCTGGAATACATTCTTGAGCAGATAACGGAGGATTCCGTACGACCAATCAAGGATATTTGTATCGTTCCAAAGCAAGAATTACAGAAACTGATTTACAAATTTAACGATACACACGTAGATTTTTCAGAAAAAAAATGTGTGCATGAGCTTTTTTCCGAACAAGTACGAGAAACGCCGGACAAACTTGCCCTAATATTTGAAAATAAAGAATTTAGCTATCGGCAATTAAACGAAATGACAAATTCACTGGCGCACTTTCTACGGAAAGCGGGCGTAAGGCCAAACGACGTGGTTCCCATCCTCGCAAGGCGAAGTTGGCATGTAATCGTTGCAATGCTTGGTATCCTAAAGGCTGGTGGTGCCTTTATGTCCATCGACGTAACACATCCAACAGAAAGAATCAAATATATATTAGAAAGCACAAAATCAAAAATAGTCCTGATGACTTGTGTTATGTCATATATACATCTGGAAGTACCGGTACCCCAAAAGGATTGTCCATATGCCACCGAAACGGGGTGAATTTTTGTAACAAAAATCATTTTAACGTAAACGATAAAATAATCAGCCCCACCGACACGGTATTTCTATCGATTACGAACACAATTTTTGACATGTTTATTACCGAACTGTTCATCCCTTTGACAAGCGGAATGACCATTTTATTTGCAAACGAGCAGGAGGCCTCAATGGGTGAACCATTGGAATTGTTATGCCAAAAAAGGCACCCGAATATCATTGAAACGACCCCGACAAAACTAAAAATGCTTCTTTCGAGTGGTAACTTTACGAGTATTGCCAATTTTAAAGCAATTATTTTAGGCGGCGAGCCTTTAACAAGCACCTTTTATAAACACTTAAGGAAACAAACCACTGCAAAAATATTTAATAATTATGGTCCGGCAGAAACGACCGTATGGTCCACGATTTCAGAGGTGACTGACAAAGACATTAACATTGGCAAGGCAATTGCCAACACCCAAATTTACATAATTGACAAAAATAACGCGCCTCTTCCTATTGGCGTGGCAGGCGAACTTTGCATCTCTGGAGACGGCGTGGGAAAAGGCTATCTTAACCGCCCTGATTTGACGGCGGAGAAATTCGTTCCCAACCCTTTCTCAACGAAGGAAAACCCTCACGGCAAGACCATGTACCATACCGGGGATCTGGCCCGTTGGCGCACGGACGGGAACATAGAATACCTTGGAAGAATTGATACGCAGGTCAAAATTCGTGGACTGCGCATTGAACTTGAGGAAATAGAAAACGTTATGAGCAGTATGGACGGAATAAGTCTGACGGCGGTCACGGACAAACGTGATGAAAATAACCGACAATATCTTGTAGGCTATTATACTTCTGATGTCGTAATTGATGAAAAAAATTTGCGCGGACATTTATCTGCAAAACTACCAAAATATATGGTTCCAAATTATTTTATGCGTTTGGATGCCATGCCAATGACATCGGGCGGAAAAATGGATAGGAAAAATCTACCAACGCCAAATTTTGCCATTCGGATAAACGAATATGTAAAACCGGTAACGGAGCAAGGATGTAAATTATGTCACTTATTAGAAACACTTTTACATATAAAGCAAATTGGTACGACCGACGACTTTTTTGAACTTGGCGGGGACAGTCTGACGGCCATCGAATTTGTTGCACAAGCACATGCCATGGGTATTCATTTTACCCTGCAAAATGTATTCGATTATCCCACGATACAGTCGTTATGTGATTTTATAAGGCAGGGTGAAAAAGTGAGCGTCCATTCGTAATCCATACTGCCGCCAGCGTCAAACATTATGGTTCATATGATTATTTCCATCGTGCCAACACGCAAGGAACCAAAAATGTCGCAAATTATGCCAAAACAATCGGGGCAAAATTGATTCATATTTCAACCCTAAGCGTTAGCGGAAATAGTATGGCGGACGATTTTTCAGTATATTATTCTGGAAAGGAAAAACAGTTTTGCGAGACATCCTTCTATATCGGACAGCCTTTGGACAATGTGTATATCCGTAGTAAATTTGAAGCGGAAAAGGCAGTTTACGATGCCATGCTAGACGGACTGGAAGCCAAAATCATCCGCGTGGGCAACCTGACCAATCGTACCACGGATTTTAAATTTCAACCAAATTACGCGCAAAACGCCTTTCTTACAAGGCTAAAGGCAATGTTGGAATTTGGCCTGTTTCCCGATTACCTGAGGCCGCTATACGCTGAATTTTCACCGGTGGATTTGACCGCTAAAGGAATCATCAAAATTGCGCAATTTGCAGATGAACCATGTATATTCCACTTGAACAGCAATCGAACCATTTATTTCGATCGTTTCCTTGAAATCATGCATGAACTTGGAATATCCATGAAAGTTGTTAACGCTACTACATTTCACAATGCATTGCAGGAAACACTTAAAAATGACGATACCTCATATATTTTTAAAGCGTTTCAAAACGACATGGACGAACACGGACGGTTAGTATACGACAGCAATATCCATATCAAAAATGACTTTACAGTTTGGTTCTTAAAACGGCTGGATTTTGAATGGAATAAAACTGATGCAAAATATTTAAGCGGATATATAAATTATTTTCGAAAGCTTGGTTATTTAAAGGTATAATAGAAAAAGCCGCTTAATCCATTAAGAAAATGGGGACGGGCAAAAAGCCGGACTCCTCAAATAAAGCGAGGTGCCCAACCCGGCGGCACCTCGTTTCGTATGTCTATGCATCACCACTTCCCACATTCACTCTCCGAAATCGGCCGCCCTTTTTATTACGTCACGACAATCTCGCCTTTTCAAATAATTGTTCGATATTCTTTACTATATCTTCCCAATTATAATCCGTAGCGTAATCATATTTTCGCTGATATATTCCCCATTGTTCCATCAGTCCGGCATCAGATTTAATCTGTTCCAAAACATGCTTCGGATTTGATAAAAGCTCATGTGACTTCCTTTTTCTGCTTGTAGCTTCAAGTGCTTTCTCTAGATTAGAATAATTTATTGCATCCGATTTGACAGCATTCAAAATCATGAGGTCATAATAATCTCTCATCCTTGTATTTAAGATTCCCCTTGAGATTATGGTCTCCATCTTTTCTGCCAATACCGTTTCAAGATTATAGGCTAACAAAGCTATACTACGTTCCTCAAACATCAGCTTATACTCGTAGTTCACTTCTTTTGGCGTAATCACATCATCTGTTGAGATATCAATTTTCAAAGGTGTTTTCATCGTATCCAATACTGCCTCTAATTTAAAACGGATCCCAGGATATTCTGCTTCGTCCATAATACTTTCAATGCTCTTAACTGCAAACCGTGTTCCATCATCAAGGGGAGTAGCAATAATATCCTCAATCATTTTTCTTGCATCCTCCAACGAAAGATTATAATTCCGTATAGTAGTATCTATATCCATTGTTGCCCGATTATCAAGTCCCACCATAGAAGCAATCAGCAATCCGCCTTTTAATATGAAATTGCCGCTATATTTTGATAAAGACATCCGTTCCAAAAATCTTTCCATCACAAAATTTCTAATCAGCGTCATAGCTTTGACATTATCTCCATGAGATTTATTTCTCACCAATGCTTTCAATTGTGTTGACGTATGAATCAAATCAGCACCTCCATATATTGTCTAATCTTTTCCTCTATATGGAATATTTTGGCATACTCCATAAGCCTTGGCAAATTTTTCTTTCCATTCAGATATTCTCTTACGGCAAACCGCTTTTCCTGCTTTTCTGTGTCTGTTCTGAAAATATCACACAATGTTCTTTCTGCGTTATAGCATGGAACTGTATGCCCATATGGTGTAACAGCAGTATCTATGCCCAAGGAATAGCGTTTTGCAACTACTGTTACCTTTTTAAGCGGGCTTTTTCCCCTATGATCCACCTTATATCCTCTTGGTACGGTAACAGTAAAATAGATAGGCTCCCGTTCTGATAATCCAAGCAGATACAGAGCCGTATCATGGGAATATACAATTTTCTTATATTGCAGAGAAATAATATACAAATCATCCTGCCACGCATCTGGTGCCAGGTATACGCCTTTTGCAACCCTTTCATAATTTCTGTCTTGCAAATATTTAATTGCATATTGCTTTGAAATACCCTCGGTAACAATATCAGAAATCTGTATAATCCCTTGATTTTGTAAAATTTTTGCTTCGATAACTTCTTTTTTATTTACTTTCATACAACAGATTATAATTAAATGTAGTATGAAAGTCAACTCTTATTTCACAAAAAAACTTTACAAATCGCAAAATAATTTGTCGTTTACTATGCATCACCGCTCCCCAAACACTTACTCCCCAAAATAGATTTCATACCACACGAGGAACGTATAGATCGTCCACACCTTCCGCCAGTTGTCCGAGTTCCCGCCCAGATAATCGTCCAAAATGGCGTTGATTTCCTCCAGATGGAAAAATTTTTCCGCCGCCGTGCTCTGGAACTTTTTATGCACGTCCTGGTTGTACCGTTCGTCCGCCATCCAAATGCGAATCGGCACGATAAAGCCGAGTTTTTTACGGAACGCGATTTCCTCCGGCAACACCTTCGCCGCCGCCGTGCGCAGTGCCACCTTGTTTTGCTCCTCGTTTACCTTGTATCTGGCGGGCATGCGCGACGCGATGTCAAATATTCGCAAATCGGTGAGCGGCATGCGAATCTCCAAGCCGGCCGCCGTGCTCATTTTGTCCACGTTCAGGTAAATGTCGCCCTCCAGCCAGATCTGGATGTCCACGTCGGACATTTTCGTCAACGGGTCAAGCCCTTCCGTCTCTTCATATATACCGCGCACAAGTTCAATTGGCAACACGTCCGGGTCATATTTTTTGAGGATTTTCCGCTTTTCATCCTCCTTCATGATATTGGTATTGCCCACGTAAAACGTCTTCAAATTTTCCCCATACCGTTCGGCATTACGGTACATATTGTACCCGCCGAAAAATTCATCCGCTCCCTCGCCGGAATAGCAAAGCTTCGTGTGCTTCGCCGTCTCCCTGCAGGCAATGGCAAACGCGATTGCCGACGCGTCCCCGAGCGGCTGTTCCATATTGTACATCACATACGGCACGATTTCAAAATATTCCTCCGGCGTAATCAGACAACGTGAATTTTCTCGTCCCAGGATTTCTGCCGTCTGCGCCGCCAGTCCCGACTCGTCAAAACGAGCCTCCTCGTAACCGCAGGAATCCGTCATTCGCACGTCGGACATCGCCAATACATAGGAAGAATCCACGCCGCCGGAAAGGAACGACTCCGCCGTCTCGTCCGCCGTCTTCACCTCGGGCATGACCTGCGCAAGCGTGGTATGGATTTCCTCCGCCCAATCCTCAAGCGACTTGTCCTCATCCGGGCAAAACGTCGGCGTCCAGTAACGCGTGATGGAGAGCCGCCCATCCTGCCACACCAGGTAATGCCCCGGCAACAGTTTTTTCAATCCCCTGAAAAACGTGTTCTCGCCCGCCACGTAAGTCAGGCTCAAGTACAATTGCAACATTTCCTCGTTCAATTGCTTTTCAAATCCCGGCTGCGCCATGATGTCCCGAATGCTCGTCCCAAAAAGCAATTTGCCGTCCGCCGTCTCATAGTAATAAAACGGCTTCGTGCCGAACTGGTCGCGCAGGCAGAACAACTTTTGTTCCTCCTCGTCCCAGATGGCAAAGGCGAACATGCCATAAATATGGCTCGCCATGTCATATCCCCACCGCTCATAAGCGCAGAGTAAAATCTCGCACTCCCGCTCCTTTCTCGGAAGCGTCTCGTCCACCCCCAACTCCTCGCATAATGCCGCCCAGTTGCGGACATGTCCCTTGTACTCCTGAATCGTAATCATTTGCATTTTCTCCTTTCTATTTTCTTCCATAGGCCAGATTTACGTGCATCCTCCCTTAATCATCCCCGCCAACCTCTCGATTTCCTCCTCGTCCTCTCTCGTTCCGATTTTCATCAGGTGCTTTACGTCGACCAATATGCCATGCACGGTCTCGTAAGTATGATTGCCGCTTTTCCAGTCCGCACGAGCCTCGCCGATTTTTACCACCGGGCACGTTTCATCCTCCGCTGCAAACGGCATTAGAAAAGCATTATATACCTTGAACCCTTCCCCGTGAAGTTCCTTGAATTTTTCCTGCATGGCCACATATTCCCCATAAGTAATCTGTTTGTTGATGGATGCCGACTGCGGAAGGTCCAGAGGCCGCCTCGTTGCCCCGTATTTATAATACTTGGCATCCAAAATGTACACGTCTCCGAAACAAATCATAACCGTGTCCGGCTCCAGATGGGAGTTGGCGTATTCCGTATTTTTGATTTTCCACCTCGTCTTCGGGAAATACACTGACTTCTCTTCGATTCCGTACACCCGGTCAATCAGGGCCTCCCAGACATACTCAAACCGCCACGTCCCATAGCGGTAATCCCTGCCGCCGTCCGGATTTCCCTCATATTCAAGAATCGCCAGCATGTTCCGAAACAACGCCTTGTTTCTGTCATTGAACGTG
>CATLEQ010000096.1 GCA_949915905.1 uncultured Lachnospiraceae bacterium
GCCAGTCCGTGCAGTGACTGGCTCGGAAACAGACAGTAACAAGTTTTCACCTAAAGGAGGGGTATAAAATGAGACTTGCAACCTACGAAATCAATGGTCTCGAAAAATGGGGGTTCGTGATAGAATCTCCTGACAGCGGCGAACCTTGCGTCGTCATGCCACAAGAAGTGGAGACTCTTTTGCCGCAAATTTGCCGTCCGACTAATTTTTTCGGCATGCATGTGCCGAAGTTTCTTCCTGAAGGAACAAGCTGGCCACGGGATATGACCGGATTTATCGAACTGGGAGAAACGGGAATGAATGCACTGAGACAAATGGAAGCGTTTGTGACACGTTTTCTTTCGGAACATGATTCTTTTATGATGCATTCCATCCTGCACCCCATGTCTTCGGTTCGAATGAAGGCCCCCGTCCCCAGACCCCGGCTTTACTGGGGCCTGGTGCAAAACTGTCCCGCATTCTTCCGGGAAAATCCGAAGCGCGGGTTCGTGAACCTATTCTGCCAGGGACACCAACGGACGCAGGCGGCTTGCACCGGTCACGAGGGCTGCATGGTATTTTACAACGGGGAAAAGTCCTTTCCGGCCTCCTTCACTTGCGAATTAGGAGTCATTATTGGAAAGTACGGTAAAAACATTCCGGCAAAGGATGCCTTGGAGCACGTTTTCGGCTATACCAACATCATAGACGCGACTTGCCGCCCCCTCAAGCATGATTTTGGCGACCGCATGGGAAAGGACTGGTTCATTGACGCCACGGGCGACTGGATTGGAAAGAAAAACGACACGATGGGGGCGATGGGACCCTACATCACGACACGAGACGAAATCTCAAATCCATACGACCTATTAAGCTGGTCAAGACAAAACGGCCTCTACCGGGATCGCGGCTTTTCAGGGGAACTGATTCTCGGAATCGAACGGACGATTGAGTTTTACTCTTCCTTCGCCGCGCTTCACCCGGGCGACGTCATCCACCTGGGGGCGATGCAGGCCGACGGAATGCTTTTGACGGCAGACCAGTCATTCGGCAAGGAAGACAGCGTCGAGGTCGAGATTGAAAAACTGGGGGCACTGAAGGTTCACTTTATCCGCCCGGATGCCGACGACTGGCGGGACGAACACGACCCCGCACGCACGATACACCATGCCGATGCCGTCAGGGAATTGTTCCAGCAAGGAAAGGACTCCCTCGATACGCCAGAAGATTTTTGCGCGGAAGATGTAAGACATTTTTGGACGGCATTTGGAAATTACCAGTTGGCCGAAGACATAGAAAAACTGACGCGTCTTACGGACATTCCGAGGATGCTTAACAACCCAGGCCGCGCGGTTTCCGCCAAAGCGCACCAAACATTGGCCAGGCGGGTCACAAACGTCAAAATCGGCCTGGAGCTTTGCGCGGTTGTAAAAAAGGTGGCATATAAAGTGATGCCGGAAGAAGCGGAAGAATACATTCTCGGCTACTCCCCGATGATTTCCGTAAACGACCAGTCATTCTACGACGGGGTCGTGATGGAACGGGCAACGGAACAAGACAAGGCACTCCCGTCCATCTACGCCAGATGGGGAGACGGGTATAACGTGGTTCTCCCGACCCCCGTCGCACAAAAGGAGTCAGACGTCATGCATGCAAAAATGCACCTCATGGTGAACGGAATTGGCAAATTGGATACCAGCACAGAAGAATACGTCGTGCCTCCCGCGGTGATGCTTTCCCGTCTGAGCCAATACCTGACCTTGTTCCCGGGCGACGTATTGACGCTCGGAAAGGTATCGGCAATGCTGGAAGTTCCAGAAGAGGCTGCCGCGAAGGGCATTACCGGCAACGGGGAAATTGAAGGCTTGGGAAAAATTGAATTTAAATTCACAAAATAATCTGTCAACTATTTTTATTTTAAGTAGTTTATGGTAAAATATTCCAGGTTTACGTATTTAGTTTCTTAAAATTTGAAACGATCATCTGGGAAACCAGCCGTCCTTTTGTATGAATCCACAACGTGGCTTTTTGACCTATAGACGGCCTATGGAAAACAAAAGGACGGCCGGAAAAGAGAAATGGGGGCATTTCGTTTGAACAAACAAGACATATTTGACAAATTATTGGAAAATTACAACCAACTGACAAAGCAGGAAATGCAAATCGCGGATTACATTTTGACACATAAAATGTCCATCCCGTACATCACGATTTCCGAACTGGCCATGGCGTGCGGCGTAGGAACGGCGACCATTACTCGTTTCACGCAAAAAATGGATTGCGAGAGTTTTAAGGAATTCAAACTTTCGGCATTGCACTCCACATACATCCAAGACGCCCGGGCCAATCCGGTCGGGGAGGACACATATGGATACGGGGACATCTCCAGGACGGATTCGGTATTGGAAAAAAGCCAAAAGCTCTGTAATATTGGCATTCATGCGCTTACAAAGACCTTGGAGGAAATTGACCCGTCTCAGGTGACACGGGCGGTGGAATTGCTTCGAAGGGCAGAAACGGTCTTTTGCTACGGGCAGGGAAATTCCTCGATTATTGCCATGGAAGCGTGGGGTTGCTTTTCCTCCATCACGAAAAAGTTCCAATGGATTTCCAACGCCCACATGCAGGCGGCCACTGCCGCCCTTCTAGGGGAAAACGACGTGATTTTGTACTTCTCTTACTCCGGCTCGGCAAGAGAATTAATCGAATTGAAAGAACTGCCCCAAAAAACAAGAGCAAAAATCATCCTGGTCACCCGTTTCCCTGAATCCTCCGGTGCCGAAGGCGCGGACGTGGTACTAATCTGTGGCGCGAATGAAAGCCCTAAGCAACAAGGCTCCGTGGCCGTAAAGATTGCCCAGCTGCTGATTATCGACATCTTGTATAACGAATATTATTTTCAGGAACCGGAAATATCCGAAGCAAACAAAAACAAGTCCCTGGCATCGACGATACCGCTGTTGTATTAAACACGTACGGCGAAACTCGGGCGCGGGGCGGCATAAGCGAAAGAACGGTGTAAAAATGATGATACTTTCAACCATGTGCCGGATATTTCTGGCCATGAGCCTGGGTTTTTATGCATATAAAAGGGGAATCCTGAATCAGGAAGTAAACGAAAAGCTATCCGCGTTAATCGTCCGGATTCTTTGCCCCTGCATTATTTTAAACAGTATTTCTTCCGTACCCCGCGAACACCCCGAACTGGTATGGAAGCTGTTCGCGTGCGGTACCGCGATGTACTTGTCCCTTCCGCTTCTCGCCCGATTATTTGCATGGATTTTGCGGGTTCCCTCCAATCTGAAAGGAACCTGCATGTGCATGCTGGTTTTTTCCAATTGCTCTTTCATGGGATATCCCGTCGTTGAAGCCTTGTACGGGAGCGGCGCGATTTTTTACATGACTATTTTCAACATGCCGTTTAACTTCATCTTCTACTCCCTGGCCTTCCGCTACATCCGCAAGGATGCCGGGTTAGGAACCATCGGGATGAAAGCGGACAAGGCAGGCAAAAGTTTGCCGCCGTCCATCCGGGCCAGCATCAATCCCGGAACAATCTCTTCCCTTCTGGCACTGTTCTTCTATTTTATGCAGATTTCCCTGCCTGAGCTGTTTCGTAGCAGCATCGAGTTCGTAGGCAACATAACCACGCCACTGTCGATGATTTTGGTCGGCTCTTCCCTGGCCGCATCCTCTTTCGCCGAAATCAAAACGGAAAAGACGGCCTGGATGCTACTTCCAGTCCGTCTTCTTCTTGTTCCCGCCGTGGTATGGCTTGCCGTGCACCAAGTGACGGCAGACTCGACATTGACAGCCATCGCCACGCTCAGTGCCGGCATGCCGGTAGGCTCCCTTGTCGCCATCGCCAGCGTCCCCTATCCAAGGCAGAATAAGCTGGCCTCCATCGGCGTGGCCGTGTCCGCCATATGCTCACTGGCCACGATTCCGTTGCTCGTGACGGTTTTTCACTTAAAATGAACCAGCAAAAACTTATACTCTCCCGCTTTAGCCATGATAGGCAACACCTTTCGAACCCGGCTTGGTAATCACGTCCGGCATCATTCCTCCGGAATAATCACCGCCGCCACGAAGTACAGCACCAGTCCCGTGCCCACGCTGCACACGGTGAGGATGGCCGCCCCCAGCCTAATCAAAGTCGGATCCACGCCAAAATACTCCCCGATGCCTCCGCACACTCCACATACCATACGATTTCCTCTTGAACGATACAATTTTCTGTCTGACATAATAAAATCCTCCATTCTTTCTTTTCATTTTTATACTCACGGCCGATGAAATCTGCCGTGAGTATCGCGCCGGCCGCAGCCGCAAATCGGCATATTTCCTTTTGCGGCCGTGCGCATCCTCATATACTGAGAGGCAAATGCTTTTGCCTCTTAGTATATCAATTCTCCATAAAATATACTTCTACATTTCCGATTCCGCATTCTATCTTCATTGTTTTCTTGGCATTGCCGTTTTTAATTTCCTTCGTGCTGCCCAGACCGCTGTACGACTGGGTTCCCACTTCCAGATTGCCGATTCCGCAGTCCAGCTTATAGCTGTAGTCTTCCTCCCTTCCGTTGTCATTAAATATGACGGAGCCAATCCCGCACTCAATCTCTATCTTTTCTTTCACCGTACCGGTCAAAGTCGCTTCTCCCGTCCCGCACTGCACCTCGACCTCGTCGGCGATAAATTCTGGAACATACAATTCCCCGGCACCGACCTGGACATCTAATTCCTTCGTCCGAATGACTCCATCAATGGTCAATGTTCCGGCACCGATTTCTAAAGAAGCCTTTTTAAACGTCATCCCCTCCGGCACCTCGATATAAAGAGTTCCGAAATATCCTTCGTTTTTTAACAAATCCTTCAGAAACTGGTCATCCTCGGTCTCAATCTTAAGCTTGCCGCCATCCTGAGAAATAGAAATCGCATTCCTTAACTTCTCCGGCACATCTATCAAATTCACGAGTGTGTCACTTCGGCTGTTTTCCGCCACGACGACCTCCATCGCCGGGACTTCCACTTCCAGTTCATCAATCCCGTCATAGTTAAAAGACTCATCCACGTACTCTTCATAGTAACTGGTCTCATATCCGTCATGGCTCGTATCATGCGTCCCATGGTCTGTATCATGGTCATGGTCAATTACATCCTGAACCAGATATTCCATCTTTCGTATAGGTTCTGCGCCGTTAGCCTGATAAAAAAGATACTCCACGTCTCTTGACGATGCCCCCATGATAAATCCTGCCACACAGAACACCAGCCCCACGCCCGCCACGGAGAGCGAAATCGTAAGAATCAATTTCCATGCTTTTTTCATACTTTTACGCGGCCTCCTTTCTGACAAAAATCTTTCTCACCAGATTCACGGCAAGTCTAAACAACGCCGGATAAACCACCGTGCATAATCTTACCGACAAGATAAAAAACGCAACTCCCAGGCCCAGTAACAAAAGCCCGACTCCCATCACCAGTATCGCGGACGCGAATACGCTTGACAGCCCGCCAATGCCAAACACCAAGACAACGATGCCCGCAACCGCGAGGCCCACTCCGGCGGCCGCAAATCCAATCAGGCAGCCCAGTATCGCCAAAATCACCCCGACAATCCCCATGATGACGGAAAACGCAGTCGGGACAAGCCAGCCAAATGCCCGAAGTACCAATATCACGAGCACGATAATCATGATGGTCTTCGCCGTCTTGTTCGTACGCAGCTCGCCCGATGCCCGCCTTCCTCGATGATATCTTCGATTTCCTTCATACCCGGAAGTTCCCTGACCATATCCGTTGCCGTCCTGAGTGTACCCATTTCCACTTTGTGAATAGCCGCTCCCGCCCTGACCGTATCCATAACCGTCATTGCCTTGTCTGGCATCCTGTCCTCCAAAGCCGTTTCCAACTCCTTCTCCGCTCGTGCCATATGATGTTTCACGGTAGGAATAGGCATTTTCCGTTTTCCCTTTCTCATCTTTTCGCTTCTCATTCGCCGACTCTTCCCGGCATGCCAAATGCTCCTTTTCCTCGAACCTCACGTCCGTATATCCGGTCTCGGTGAATTCGCCGCTCTCCTCGCTTCCTTCCTTCACGTCCGTCCAGATGATGGATGCCACCTTCTCCGGGCTTCCCAATTCTTCGATTACACGTCCTTCGTTCTCCGGACCGGCATCTTCAAAATAATCTTCGTAATACTGTAGTGCCGACTCCCGTTCCTCCTCCGGGACGCTTACCAGCAGCTTTCTCAATTCTGCCATAAATTCCGACCGATTCATACAGTCGCACCTCCCTCAAAAATTTCTTGTATCTTCTTCGCGTAATTCTTCCACTCCACCTTGTACAGATTAAGCTGTGCCATTCCCTTTTCCGTAACTTTGTAATACCTCCGGTTACGCCCGTCAAATTGCATGTCGTATGCCTCTAGGCATTCCTCTTTCTGCAGACGCCTCAGCACCGGGTACAACGTTGATTCAGATACGTCCATCGCCCTGCGCACGTCCTGGGTAATCTTGTATCCGTACGTCCCTTCCGTCTCTTTTGATACGATGGCCAACACAATTGCGTCCAGCAATGCGGCACCCGTGTTAAATATCATGTAATCACCTCCAAAATAATCCCCCCTACAATATTGTTTTGTTTCCCATATTATATGTTGTATAATATTGTTTGTCAATATATTATTATGAAATATTTTCTAAAGAAATTCAAAATTTATGTAAGTTGCTAATATTTTTGAGAATGTTCCTATTTTAAAGTATTTTGAAGCAACGCCTATTTAAATCGTTCCTCTGGCATAAGAAAATGAATATTTATATTGCTTTTCTAAATTATATATGCTAATATCAAGCCTAGAAAGACGCAAACTCTTTGTTTATGCTATGCGATATATACAACACTACTGTTGACGATGTGTTTGGCTTTCAAAAAGACAATGGCATTTCAAAAGAAGAATTTGAACATATAAAGATTTCAGAATTTGCCAATATCGTTTGCATGGGAAAGGAGAATTTTATGTCAACATTGGAAAAGACCATGAATTTATTACAGACAATTCCTGAGAATAAGCTCGATACCGTATATGCTTTCCTGCAATTCATAAAATTTCAGGATGACTTGGAAGATGACCGTAATCAAAACACTTCCGCGTTTGGCATAGCCCACCAATATGCCAATGCCAATCTGATACCTTTAGAAAAGGAGGCGTTTGCCGATGCAATGACAGAGAAACACGCAATTATTTGTAAAGTCACAACAGCCGATACGCCAGCACCAACTCCACCGCCAAAATCAACGGAACGCCAAATTTAAATTTTGCCTTCCGTGTCTTATGATGAAATACGTACATCCCCGCCAATGCGCCCGCCGCCCCGCCAATGACCGCCAGCCAAAGAAGCGTTGCCTCGGAAATCCGCCACAACTGTCTGGCGGCACGCCGTTTGTCTTCCCCATACACTAAAAATGCCGCCAGGTTAATTCCCACCAGATAATACCAAATCATTATTTTTCTCCTCACACCCGAATTTCTTCCTTTAATGTGAACGAATAAATCCATTTTTCTTTCACCGGTTTTTCCAAAAGCCGGTGAAGCGCCTCTGCGTAATAGTCCAACTGGGCATGGTATTTCTCGGCCAAATCGGAAGCCTTTCGCACCTTGTCCGTCTTATAGTCCAAAAGTACCAGTCCGTCCTCTTCCTCGAAATACACGTCGATGATTCCCTGCACGAGAATCACTTCCCCGGCCTCGTCTATACCTGCATCCGCGTATTTCTCCACGCTTTCTCCGCGTGCGCCCCTTTCTTTGTCCACCTTCTCTTCGGCGTACACCTCGCCCGCAGGTACTCCGAGCACGAACGGCTGCTCTTTAAACAATCTTCCTGAAATTGCCGCCCGCCTCATCCTCCTGCCGCTCCCACAGTTCAAGAATTCAAGAATGTCCGACAAGCGAATGCATTCAGCCATCTCCTGCGGCATGCGTTCCTCGCGCACCAGCCCGTCAAGCACTTCTTGTAATGCGTCCGCGTCATAAGTGCGTGAAAAATCCAACAGTTCCAAAAGCCTATGATAGGCCGTTCCCCTTGATGCCCCCGTCAATTCCTCCTCTTCCTGCAAAAACTGTGGAAGCAACGGAATCACCTCCGGTTCCTCCAGCAAAAGCTCACCGCTCTCCTCTGCCATGTACGTCCGCTTTTTCAATTCCGAAACCGTAAATTTTAATTTCCGCCGTCCCTCTTTTTCATAAGGATACGAGAAGGAAAACTGCGCCTGCAAACCCTCATGCAGCCTTGCATCGTAAACCCGCGTGGTATCCCAATGTTCCAGGACGTCCCGTGCCCACACGTCCGCCCGTGCTTCTACCACGTCTGCCGAAAGCAGATTCCCTGGCGTACAAACACGTATCGAAACGGGCGCGCCGGCCAACGCCGCCGGCAAAACCCAGTCCATATATTGCTTTGCCGAATACAACTCATAAAATGGAAATGCCCCTTTTTCTCCACCAACATCCTCTTTTAGCATCTCAATATCAATGCCGTCTTTTATCTCTCCCGTCAAAATCAGCTTTTCCTTCGCCCGTGTCATCGCGACATATAAAACACGCAACTCTTCCCCGAGATTTTCCAGCTTCGTCTCATGCTGGATGATTTTTTTAAGCAATGTGGGAGCCTTCGTGCGCCGTTTCAAGTCAATACAGTCAAGCCCCACGCCCCATTCCGGGTGAATGACCATGGCACTCCTTACGTCCTGCATGTTAAATTGCTTGCCCATCCCGCAGACGAAGACAATGGGAAATTCCAGTCCCTTGCTTTTATGAATGCTCAAAATCCGTACCGTGTCCGACTGCTCATCGGCAATATTGGCCTCCCCGTAATCCACGTCGTACTTTTTCAATTGCTCGATATAACGCACAAAATGAAACAGCCCCTTATAACTCGTCCCCTCAAACGCCGCCGCCTTTTCTACCAGCATTTCCACGTTTGCCGCCCGCTGCCTTCCACCGGGCATCGCCGCGATATAAAGTCCGTATCCCGTCTCCTCGAGAATCTTCCATAAAAGTTCATGAATCGGCGTATAAGGAACCAACTCCCGGAAATGCTTCAACGTGGCGTAAAACTCCCGCAGCCTGCCGCGCGTGTCCTCCTGCCCGTCACCACAAATCCCGGCCTTGCCATTCTGCACTGTTTCCCCGGCCGTCCGCGCCTCGTCATCCTGCATGTCCGTCTGCGTTGCATGGTTCTCGCCATCTTGCACGGTTTCCTGCATGTTTGACACTCCGGCAAACCGCTCCGCCGCCTCGAAAAACGTTCCTTCCATATATGCCGTGCGAATCTCCGCCATCTGGCTTGCTAAAAGTCCCACGAACGGGGAGGTCAGCACCGACGCGAGCGGCACGTCCTGCCGCTGATTCTCCAGAAGCTGCAGATAATTTAGAAGGACGCTTACCTCGTAAGTCTCAAAATACCCCTCCCTGCTGCCCGCATATACCGGGATTCCCTCGTTTGTCAGTTCCTGCAAAAACACGTCCGACCAGCCCTTGATACTACGTGTCAAAATCACGATGTCCTGGTAACGTGCGCGGCGAAATGCATTCGCCTCCTTGTCCCACACCTCGTGCGTCGCCACCAGCTCCTTGATTCGCCTGGCCACCATCCGCGCTTCCAGCTGGCGGCCGGACGGCGCGGCCTTCCCCTGCCCTTTGCCTTGTCCGGCCGCAAGGCTTTCCTTCCCCTCGTCCGCGAACGAGGTCTGCCCGGTGCCAAGCTCCTCCCATCCTTCTCTCTCATCCGCTTCCTGGCTGGTGTCTAAAAGCCACAATTCCGTTTGATTTGCCGATTCCCCATCTGGAAGTGTCAGTTCCTCGTACGCCGCCCCCAGGCGAAGTGCCGCGCTTTCATCATACATGATGCCGCCCAGCTCTTTTCGCATAATCCTTGCAAACACCGCATTCACGCTGTCAAGCACCTCTCCCCGGCTGCGGAAATTGCGATGCAGGTCAATACGCTGTTTTTCGCCGTCCTCCGTCGGATAAGTATCATATTTTTCCATAAATAGTTCCGGTCTTGACAACCGAAACCGATAAATGCTCTGCTTGACGTCGCCCACCATGAAAATATTGTACGTTCCCCGGCTCACTCCGGAAACACTGGTCAAAATCGCCTCTTGAATCAGATTGCTGTCCTGATACTCGTCAATCATCACTTCCACAAACTGCCTCTGATACTCACGCACCACGGCCGACGGGCATAGATTCCCCTCTTCCTCCCGCACCAGAATCTGAAAGGCAAACTGCTCCATGTCATTAAAGTCAATCATGCCGCGGCTTTTCTTTTTTTCCGCAAATGCATCGGCAAATATCTGCACGACCCTGGCAAACGTCTGCATAAGGGCATGCGTTTCTGCCATGTCCTCTCCAAGCTCCTTTGGCGTTTCAAAAAAACAGCACTCCACCAATTCTTTTATTTGCTTCTTGGCTCGCTCCCGGATTTTTTTCACCGCCTCCCGCTTTTCGGCAGAAATCGCTTCATCCTTCTTCCGGGACAAGGCCTGCCACTTAAGGCATGTGACGCTCTGGTACATATCTTGAAAATCCTTTGCCCGCCGCGCTTCCTCAAGCATTGCAAGGTCAGATTCCAGCATGGGCAGGTACAGATACGGCCCGTCCGCCTCCTCGCAAACCTCTACCGCCGTCTGCAAGATTTGACACGCGTCCGCCAGATACCGCCTGGCAATCTCCTCCGCCCGAGTCCAGACATTTCGTCCATTTCCAAGCTGCCCGTCGCCCGTCCCGGCAATGCCGCCCATCTGCGTCCCATCTTCCCCGGTGATATCCGCTTGCACCTGCGGCGGCACGCACATTTGATAATTTTCCACACACTCCGCCAGCCATTTCTCCGGCTGAGGATAACTGCGCGAATATTTGTACAATTCCAGCACCAACTCTTCCAGCTTGCGGTCATTACGCCCGCCGCCCAGTTTTTCCACCAACTCCAAAAAACAAGGCTCCCCTTCGACGTAACAAGCTTCCAACACTTCCGCCAGAACGTCCTGCTTTAAAAGCTTTAATTCCCCTTCTTCGGCGATACGAAAACCGGGATCCAAGTCAATCACATGAAAATATTCCCGGATGACTTGCAGGCAAAATCCATGGATGGTCGTAATATGCGCACTGTGAATCAACGTCGACTGCCTTTGCAGATGCACGTCCTCCGGCCGCGCCTCCAATGCTTTCTCAATCGCCGCCCGAATCCGCTCCTTCATCTCCGCGGCGGCCGCCTCCGTAAAAGTCACGATTAACAGACGGTCGACATCCAGCGGATGGGCTTCGTCCGTCAACATGCGGATAATG
>CATLEQ010000097.1 GCA_949915905.1 uncultured Lachnospiraceae bacterium
CAAAATATGCGATCTGCATTTCTAATTCCAGTTGTGTTCCGGTCTTCATCATGACACGGACATCCAAGATGCCGATTTTACCGTCAGATGTTTCTTGCCGCAATATGGTCGGCATTAGCACCGTGTCGGCAATTTTTTCGGGAGGGAGATTGAGCAATGCCGCAATGAATCCCTTCCTTACTTTGGGATTCTGCATCAGTTCCTTGAAGCAGAAATCCACCGTGGGCAGCATGATAAAATTGTTTTTTCGTTTTGTCATAAATTCTCCTTTTTTGTTTTAGCTGGGAATACAGTGCCGGTAAAAGAAGAACTTCCTTTGACTTATGTTTATCATAACATATTTTGGTTCGTGAAAAAAGTCTGTTTTTACCTTGAAAATGTTATTCGTGTCACTGTTTTCCGGTTTTCGTGTGTCTTTTTATTGGGGGGATTGCCGAATACTCGGTGAACCGCCTGACACCCTTTCGGGTGGCCGTAGCATGTACGGCGTGATGTGCTTCCTCGTGCTGTCACGATGTAGGAAACAAAGATATCTTCTTTATGAGAAGCGACTTTATTATAATCCGGTTGTCTGCAAAATGCAATTTGGAATATTGCACAAAATTTCCCCAATCGAATCAATGAATCCTTTCAAATGACGTTCCACGATAGGAGGATATTCTTCATCAAGATTATTTAAAAAAACAATATATTTAGGCGCTGGCAGGTTTGATGATTCAAAAAGGACAAAAAAGTGCCATTGATAGGTTGAAATTTTGGACGTTTATTACAAAGAAACATGCTATGATATAACATAAAGAAAGTATGTGGGCGTGAAGTACCCATAGAAGGAGGAGTTGCAGATGAATATTCAAAAAGTGACGGATGCCTCTTTTGGCAAGTACGGCAAGGTTTTGAGCGATTATGACTTGAGCCGTCTGCTGAAAGAGATGGAGCACACGCCGCTCCCGAAGGACGTGATTTATGTGCCGTCCGTGGAGGAGCTGGAGGCGTTGCCGGTGGCGGCGGATTTCCAGAGACGCGCGTACGGCGGACTGCCGATTCAGATTGGTTACTGCAACGGTGACAACCACAAGTTGAATGCGTTGGAATATCACCGTTCGTCGGAGATTAACGTGGCGGTGACAGATTTGATTTTGCTGATTGGCCGGCAGCAGGACATCGAGGCGGACTATAGTTATGACACCGGCCGTGTGGAGGCGTTCTTGGTGCCGGCAGGGACGGCGATTGAAGTATACGCGACGACGCTTCACTATGCGCCATGCACGGCGGCGGAAGGCGGATTCCGCTGCGTGGTGATTTTGCCGGCAGGCACGAACACGGAATTGACGTTCGCGCCGGGAGAGGACGGGGAGGATCGTCTGATTACCGCCAAGAACAAGTGGCTGATTGCACATGAGGACGCGAAGATCGAGGGCGCGTTCTGCGGATTGAAGGGCGAGAACCTGAGTGTATGACAACGTCATAATCCGAATCGTAGGAGCGCGAAGCGTATAACGAATTGTGGGTGCAAAGGACGAGATCTTTTGAAGCCCATGTCATAAAAATGACATTATAAAATGATTGCAAAATAAAAAAGAAAGGTGGTACATAACCATGAGTAACATGCCAGAATTGAAAATCGGAGTCGTGGCGGTCAGCAGAGACTGCTTCCCGGAGAGCCTGTCTGTTTCCAGACGTGAGGCCTTGATGAAAGCGTACAAGGAAAAATACGGCGAGGAGGGCATTTATGAGTGTCCGATTTGTATCGTGGAGAGCGAAATCCACATGGTACAAGCGTTGGAAGACATCAAGGCGGCAGGATGTAACGCTTTGGTCGTATACCTTGGAAACTTTGGACCGGAGATTTCCGAGACATTGCTTGCAAAGCATTTTGACGGACCGAAGATGTTCGTGGCGGCTGCGGAAGAGAGCGGCAACAACCTGATTCAGGGAAGAGGAGACGCTTACTGCGGCATGCTCAATGCCAGCTACAACCTGAAGCTGCGCGGCGTAAAGGCTTACATTCCGGAGTATCCGGTGGGAACCGCCGAGGAATGTGCGGACATGATTTATGAATTCCGTCCGATTGCCAGAGCCATCGTTGGACTTAACAGCTTGAAGATTATCAGCTTTGGACCGAGACCGCTCAACTTCCTTGCTTGTAATGCACCGATTCAGCAGCTTTACAACCTGGGCGTGGAGATTGAGGAAAACTCCGAGCTGGACTTGTTTGAGGCATTCAACAAGCATGCGGGCGACGAGAGGATTCCGGCACTTGTAAAAGAGATGGAAGAAGAACTCGGGACGGGCAACAAGAAGCCGGAGATTCTGTCCAAGCTGGCGCAGTACGAGCTGACGCTCAAGGATTGGGTGGAGGAGCACAGAGGCTACCGCAAGTATGTGACCATCGCCGGAAAGTGCTGGCCTGCATTCCAGACCCAGTTTGGTTTCGTGCCTTGTTATGTAAACAGCCGTCTGGCCGCCCAGGGCATCCCGGTTTCCTGCGAGGTGGACATTTACGGAGCACTCAGCGAGTTCATCGGAACCGTTGTCAGCGAGGACGTCGTGACATTGCTTGACATCAACAACAGCGTACCGGCGGACATGTACAAGGAAGATATCGAGGGCAAGTTCCCATACGCGCACAAGGATACGTTCATGGGCTTCCACTGTGGAAATACCGCGTCGAGCAAGCTGTCCTTCTGCGAGATGAAATACCAGTTGATTATGGCTCGTTCTTTGCCGGAGGAAGTGACGCAGGGAACGCTCGAGGGCGACATCAAGCCGGGCGACATCACGTTCTTCCGTCTGCAGAGCACGGCGGACTGCAAGCTTCGCGCTTACATCGCGCAGGGCGAGGTGCTTCCGGTGGCCACACGTTCCTTTGGCGCAATCGGCATTTTCGCGATTCCGGAGATGGGACGCTTCTACCGTCATGTATTGATTGAGAAGAATTTCCCGCATCATGGCGCGGTGGCATTCGGCAATTTCGGAAAGGCATTGTTCGAGGTATTTAAATATGTTGGGGTTCCGGTGGAGGAGATTGGTTACAACCAGCCCGCCGGCGTGAGATATCCGACGGAGAATCCGTGGAAATAAATAGTGCAATGTTTAGGGGTCAAAATGCCTTTGACCCCTTTTTAGATGGAGGATGAAATCATGCTTTATATAGGAGTTGACCTTGGTACGTCGGCAGTAAAACTGCTTTTGATGGACGAGGCCGGTAAAATTCATAACATCGTGTCAAAGGAATATGATTTGAGTTTTCCGCATCCGGGGTGGTCGGAGCAGGCACCGGAAGACTGGTATGCACAGTCGGTGGCGGGAATCATCGAGCTGACGAAGGAGTGTGACAAGGCCCAGGTGGCGGGCATCAGCTTCGGCGGTCAGATGCACGGACTCGTAGTGCTCGATGAAAACGACCAGGTGATTCGCCCGGCGATTCTGTGGAATGACGGCAGGACGACGAAGGAGACGGATTATCTGAACAATGTGATTGGAAAGGATAAATTGTCCGAATATACGGCCAATATCGCCTTTGCCGGATTTACCGCGCCGAAGATTCTCTGGATGAAGGAAAACGAGCCTGAGAATTTTGCCCGAATCAAGAAAATCATGTTGCCGAAGGATTATCTGGCTTACCGCTTAAGCGGCGTTCACTGTACGGACTACTCGGACGCGTCAGGCATGTTGCTTTTGGACGTGAAGAACAAGTGCTGGTCGAAGGAAATGATGGACATCTGCGGTGTGAGCGAGGAGCAGCTTCCGAAGCTGTTTGAAAGCTATGAGGTAGTCGGCGCGCTGAAGCCGGAGCTGGCAGAGACGCTGGGACTGTCCAAGGACGTGAAGGTTATCGCCGGAGCCGGGGACAATGCGGCGGCCGCGGTCGGCACGGGAACGGTCGGGGACGGGCGGTGCAACATTTCGCTGGGCACGTCGGGAACGATTTTCATTTCCAGCAAGTCGTTCGGCGTGGATGAAAATAACGCGCTCCACTCATTTGACCATGCGGACGGCTACTACCACTTGATGGGCTGTATGCTGAGCGCGGCGTCCTGCAACAAATGGTGGATGGATGACATTTTAAAGACAAAGGAGTACGCGAAGGAGCAGGAAGGAATCGCCAAATTGGGCGAGAACCATGTGTATTACCTGCCGTATTTGATGGGCGAGCGTTCCCCACACAACGACCCGGCGGCAAAGGCGACGTTCATCGGCATGACGATGGACACGACCCGCGAGGAAATGACGCAGGCGGTGCTGGAGGGCGTGGCGTTTGGACTGCGCGATTCGCTGGAGGTGGCGAGAAGCCTTGGCATCAAGATTGAGCGGACGAAGATTTGCGGCGGCGGCGCGAAGAGCCCGCTCTGGAAGAAAATCATTGCCAACGTGATGAACTTGAAGGTGGACGTGATTGAGAGCGAGGAAGGCCCGGGCTATGGCGGCGCGATTTTGGCGGCGGTCGGCTGCGGCGAGTATGAAAGCGTCGAGGCGGCGGCAGAGAAGCTGGTCAAGGTCATCGACACGGTGGAGCCGGAGCCGGAGCTGGTGGCGAAGTACGAGGCGAGATACCAGCAGTTTAAGAAGATTTACCCGACGGTGAAGGACTTGTTCAAGGAACTGGCGTAAATGTGGCGGTATGGAAGAAATTAAATTTGTATTGGAACGCTTTTTCTATGGTTGGAGAATGAACGCCTTTGTATTTGACGGGCAGGACCAGGTTTTGGACTATTGCATAGGCATGGAGGACAAGACGTGGCCTGGCGGCAAAGAGTCGGGCGGTGAAGTGCCGGGCACGGCGTGGCCTGGCGGCAAAGAGTCAGGCGGTGAAGTGCCGGGCACGGCGGAGGATGTCAACGAGGATGTCGACAGAGTAAAGGCTTTCAACGAGATGCTTCAAAACGAGATATTTTGTGCCGGTGAAAATAAGCTGTTCTTTGCGATAAAGGAAAAGGCAAGGGAGGCGGGCATACCAATCATATATATGGAGGAAGACGGGATTTATTATCTTGCGTTTTTTGCCGGGGAGCGGTTGTTTTTGTTCGGACCGGCATCGGCGAACGGGCTTTCTTTCGTACAGCAGATGTCTTATCGGAAACGGCATCATATTGCCAGGCGGAAACATCAGGTTCCGAAAGTGGCTTTGGGAAAGTCTCTCAACGGGGTCGCCCTGGTGTATTATACATTGACGGGGCGGCAGGTGACGGAAAGAGCCATCCTGGATGTCAGCGGGGTCGAGGCCGAAGCGATAGCGGCGGCCAATTCTTCCGAGATGGTGCATTATGAAATGCAGAATATAATAGAAGAAAAACAGCATTTGCCTTATCAGGACGAGCTAAAGTGGACGCTTCAGATTGAAAACGGGACCCTTGTGAAGAATGATGACAGGATGACGCCGGAAAATTTGGAGAAGCTAGAACGGATTGGTACGCTTGCCAGTGCGGATTCCCTCAAACAGTTCGAGTATATGGCGGTGACCTCCACGATTTTGGCATCCCGCGCCGCCATTCGCGGCGGGGTCAATGCCTATGAGGCATACCGTTTGAGCGAAATGTTCCTGCAAAGAATCGCGAAATGCACCAACGTACTGGAAATGATTCAGATTCATTCTACGGTCGCGGAGGAATTTTCCAGGCAAGTGCGCCTTGCGCGCAAGGATAGGAGTCATGATTGTGTGGAGCGGTGCAAGGATTATATCGCAAATCACAGGAATAAAAATTTTTCTTTGGATGATGTGGCGGAGGCGGTCGGAAAAAGTGCAAATTATCTGTCGCGCGTATTTTCCGAGCAGACCGGCATTACCTTGCAGGAATATGCTTGCAATGCGCGGTTGGAAGCCGCGGCGAACATGTTGAAGTATTCTGACGAGGACGTGGGCGCAATCGCGGAATATTTCAATTTCAAGACGCAGAGTTATTTCGGCGAGCGATTTAAAAAAAGATACGGCGTGTCTCCGGGAAAGTATCGGAAGCAATACGCCATCCGGGACTCCAAGGAGTGAAAGACGGATTACATCGCTTTGTCGACAAAAAAGTAAATTAAACGATAACGCATAGGAGGAGCCATTTGGTATAGTGAATATATCAAGTGGCTCCTCCTGCGCATTACAAGCGTGCGATAAAAGGGGGAAGAAGACAATAGAAAAGGAGAAGGATATGGGTAACTTTATGAGCAATTTGTTTTCCCGGAAGGTGTTTGCATCCAGAATCACCTCGGAAAACACACAGAAAAGTGAAATGTGGCTGGGGTATTTCTTTGGGCCGTGCCTGGTGTACATGGCGTATTACGCGATTGCCGGTACATATTTGACACAGTTTTACACGGACGTGCTGGGAATGAGCGGCATGGTTCTTACCATGATGCCGTTTGCGTCCAAGATTGTTGACGCGATTACAAACATTGTCATGGGACGGATTATTGACAAGACGCGTACCAGGCAGGGAAAGGCAAGGCCGTGGGTGCTGCTCTCCGGCGTGTTTATGGCAATTTGCGGAATACTGCTTTATACGGTGCCGAACTGGAATCCAACGATACGGCTCGTATGGGTGGTGGTCAGCTACAATCTTTTTTTTGCTTTTGCGTTTACGATTTATAACATGAGCCATATGCTGATGGTGCCGCTTTCCACGAGAAATACGAAGCAGCGTGACAGCCTGGCCATGCTCACGAGCACGGGAACGTCCATGTTGCCGGGGCTTTTGGTCACCATCATATTGCCGATTATGATTAACGCGATTGGCGTGGGCAGCGACGCGCAGGGAATGTGGATGTTGATTATGGGCATCTTGTCCATGCTGGCAATTCCGGCCACGTTGGTGGAGTATTATTTTACCAAGGAGCGCGTGACGGAGGAAGGTGCGGATGAGAGCGGCGTGAGCAAGGAGGATGCCGTTCCGTTCATGAAGCAGTTCAAGGCTTGTTTTACGGATAAATACTGGCTTATGATTATGGCGTTTTGGGCGATTTTCCAGATTTTCAACATGATGTCCACGAATACCATGCTTTATTATTGTAACTGGGTGCTGGGAAATTCCGTGGAATCGGGGACGGGCATGCAGGTGTTGGTAAATGCCATCGGCCAGGCACCGCTCGGGCTTGGGATTTTCATCCTCTGGCCGTTGGTTCGTAAGTTTGGGAAACGCTGGGTGATGCAGATTGGATTTGTCATTGGGGCCATCGGCAGCCTGCTTGTCCTTTTGAACCCGGGAAACCTCGGCATGGTCTTGGGCGGCTTGTTTATCAAATCCATCGGTGCGCTTCCGTCTTATGTCGTTGCCGCGCAACTGGCGGAGGCGTTGGATCACATTGAGTGGAAAAATAATTTCCGTGCGGACGGTTTTTCGGCTTCCATAAACAGTATTTTGATTACGGTGATGGCGGGTGTCGGCCAGTCGATTATCTTAGGCGGCATTAATAGTTTTGGCTATATCGCGCCGAGCTCGAATGTCGAGGTGATCACGCAGCCGGCGGCCATGCAGACGTTCTTTAGCTGGTGCTTTGTCGGGGTTCCGATGATTGGTTACCTTTTGGGGGCGTTGATTATGACATTCTATGATATTGAGGCGAAGATGCCGCAGATTTCGGCGGAGATTAGTGAACGCCACAAGGCGGAGAAAGGAGAACTCTAATGAAAAGAGAGCAATTTAATGAAAAATGGATGTTCAAAAAGCAAGGCGAGGCGAACGGGCGGGAGCTGATGCTTCCTCATGATGCCATGCTGGAGGAAAAGCGGGCGCAGGAAAATCAAAGCGGAAGCGCGGGGGCGTATTTCGCGGCAGGATACTATGAATATGAGAAAGAATGGTTCGTCCCGGCGGAATGGGAGAACAAGCATGTCGAGCTGCAATTCGAAGGCGTGTACAAAAACAGCAAGGTCTACGTGAACGGAAAAGAAGCGGGCGGGGCGGCGTATGGATACATTCCGTATTTTGTAAATCTGGACGGATATTTGAATTATGGCGCGTCAAACAGCATCAAGGTGACGGCGGACAATAGTGACGTTCCGAACAGCCGGTGGTACAGCGGAGCCGGGATTTACCGCCCCGTGTGGTTGTGGAGCGGGGAGAAGGAGCATATTCTCCCGGAGGGAATCAAGGTGACGACCGTTTCCTATGACCCGGCGGTGATTCAGGTGGAGACCGCAGTGGCCGCGGCGACGGGAGCGGACGTAACGGATCGCGAGGGCTGCGTGGGAGCGGCCGGAGCAAAGGCTGAGAATGACGCGGGTGAGTCCAAGGGCTGCGAAATCGAAATTGAGATTCGCGACGGCGAGACCGTCGTGGCAACCGCCCGCGGGGCATCTGCAAAGTTCCCGGTGCCGGGGGCGACGCTTTGGAGCGAGGAAACCCCGAAGCTTTACACTTGCCGCGTGGTTTTAAAAAGGGACGAAGAGATAGTGGACGAGGCGGAAACGTCCTTCGGCATCCGGCTTGTAGAATGGAGCCCCAACGGATTGTTCGTGAACGGGAAAAGCACGCTGCTTCGCGGCGGGTGCGTGCATCACGACAATGGGATTCTCGGTGCGGTGTCTTTCGAGGAGAGCGAGTTCCGCCGTGTCAGAATATTGAAGGAGGCCGGTTACAATGCCATCCGTTCGGCACACAACCCGGCGGCGGAGGCGATGCTCCGCGCTTGTGACGAGTATGGCATGTATGTCATGGACGAGACCTGGGACATGTGGTATAACAAGAAAAACAAGTATGACTACGCCAATAATTTTATGGAGAACTATAAGTCGGATTTGCAGGCAATGGTTTCCCGTGACTATAATCACCCGTCCGTCATCATGTACTCGATTGGCAACGAAGTTTCCGAGCCGGCAAAGGAAAAGGGGATTGCACTGACGAAGGAGATGGGGGACATTCTCCGCGGGCTTGACCCCACACGCGCCGTGACGGCAGGCTTTAACCTGATGATTATCTCAAGCAGCGCGAAGGGAAAAGGAATTTACGACGAGGAAAACGGGGGACGTGACGATTCTCAGGATAAGAAAATGGGAAATATGAACAGTACCATGTTCAACCTGATTACCTCGATGGTCGGAACCGGCATGAACAAGGCGGCAAATGGCAAGCAGGCGGACAAGGCTACCACTCCGGCATTGAAAACGCTGGACATTTGCGGGTATAATTATGCTTCGGGCCGCTATCCGATGGAAGGCAAGGTTCATCCGGAACGTATTTTGGTAGGCAGCGAGACGTTCCCGCAGGACATCGCGAAAAACTGGAAGATGGTGAAGGAGTACCCGTATCTGGTCGGTGATTTTATGTGGACTTCGTGGGACTATCTTGGCGAGGCGGGAATTGGCGCGTGGGCCTACACGCCGGACGGAAAAGGGTTTAACAAGCCGTATCCGTGGCTTTTGGCAGATGTCGGGGCAATTGACATCCTGGGCAATTCGAACGGGGAGCTTTTCTGGGCGCAGGCGGCATGGGACTTGCTGGACAATCCACGCATCGCGGTGCGGCCGGTAAATCATCCGGGAATCACCCCGGCGAAAGGCTCCTGGCGGGGAACAGACGCGTTGGAGAGCTGGAGTTGGAAGGGATGCGAAGGAAACAAGGCCGTCGTGGAGGTCAGTGCCAATGCGGCAAAAGTGGAATTGTATGTCAATGGGAAAAAGATAAAAGCCGCGAAAGTGAAGGACGGAAGGGCGACATTTAAGACGAAATACGAGGCGGGAGAGCTTCGCGTGATTGCATATGACGCTTCCGGTCAAAAAATGGGGGAGAGCGCACTCGTTTCCGCGAATGGAAATCTTTCTGTACGCGTTACTCCGGAATGTGAGGATGCCAAAAACGGAAGCATCGTGTATTATGACATTTCCGTCGTCGGAGAAAATGGCGTGGTGGAAAGCAATGCGGACCGCAGGCTGAGCGTGAAGGTGGAAGGCGGCGAGCTGCTGGCCTTTGGAAGTGCGAACCCGCGCACCGAGGAGAGCTATCTTTCGGGAACATTTACCACGTATTACGGAAAGGCGCAGGCCATCGTGCGTGTGACGGATGCCGGGAAACTCAAAGTGACGGCAGAGTAGTGGCGGTAAAGCAGCGGCGAAGTGTCACCTGCGGGAGTTTACTCCCGCGAGTTCCTAAGCGAACCGGTGCACTCGCCGCAGAGGTTTTTAATGGTTGCCGCAGGTGTGTTCCCCGCAGTCATGTCCCGCGCCATGGTGATGGTCGCAGTGTACGTCGGGATTGAAATCTAACTCGCCGTTAAGCAGGGCTTCTACCGCCTTGTCGGCCTCACCGGACGCACCGCCGTACAGCCGGATGCCTGCCGCGGCCAAGGCCGCCTGGGCGCCGCCGCCAATCCCACCGCAGATGAGCGTGTCCGCTTTCAGCGCGGTGAGGATGCCGGCCAGGGCACCGTGCCCGTTCCCGTTGGTACTCACCACCTCGGATGAAATAATCTTGCCGTCTTGCACGTCGTAGACTTTAAATTGTTCCGTGCGGCCAAAATGTTGGAAGATTTGGCCGTTTTCATAGGTTACCGCGATTCTCATGACAGTATCTCCTTTTTGTTTTTCATAATGCTGATGGAACTGCCGCTTAAAGCAGTCCATACATCCACAGTCGATGCTTTTTCCGTCGCAAAGCCGGAACTCCCCGCCTTCGATATGGAGGGGAACGCCCTCGACCAGTGCCTCGGCCAGTTTCCTGCGGGCACTTTCATAAATCTTTTGCACGGTCGTCCTGGCCACCTGCATCCGTTCCCCGCAGGCCTCCTGAGACAGCCCTTCCCGGTCGATTAAGCGAATCGTTTCATACTCGTCCACCGTCAGGCGAAGCGGGGGCAGGTTGTTCTTTGCGTGGAGGGGGCCAAATTCCAAAACCTTGGGAAAGTGGCAGACCTTTCTGCATTTTGTGGGTCTTGACATAAAAGCACCTCCCGTTTGATATAGAGTGCTCTCGGAAACTCAAAGCCTTTGAATTTCCTCACTCTTCTCTTAAATAAAATTGTCTTTTCACCCCTGCATTTCCGTAACATTTCCTCAAAATTTATACATTTTTTATACGAAAAACACTTGACAAAACGTCTGGAATATGCGGCCGCATTTGGTGCTAAAAAGCAGCACCAAATGCGACCCCTTGTCGTACAAGCGATTTCGCGATTTCGACCAACGACAAAGGAGGCATATTTATGTTCAACCCCGAAACATGGCAGAGCCACGACGAGTATAGAACCATTGTTGAAACTTACGGGCGCAGGCTCTCCCGTAACAACCC
>CATLEQ010000098.1 GCA_949915905.1 uncultured Lachnospiraceae bacterium
AGTGCGGACGACTGGAAAAAGGTGAAAATCGGGACGTTTGGATATGACAATCTGGTGGCACAGCTTGGTGAGCCGGTGATGAGGGAATGCGAGTTTCCGGTTAAGGAGGTACGCCGCAGTCCCAAGGGAGAATGGATATTAGATTTCGGCCAGGTGCTTTCCGGGTTCGTGAGGATGAACGTGAATGCCCCGAAGGGAACGGCGGTCACGCTGGAGCACACGGAAGTTTTGGACAAGGATGGAAACTATACGAGCAACATCATGGCGGCGGGAGGCGCCGGCGTGGGAGTGGACCAGAAGGACGTTTATATTTCGGACGGCGTAGGCCGCACGTTTGAACCGACATTTACTTACCATGGATTCCGTTACGTGCGGGTCTCGGGCCTGGAAGAGGTCCGTGCCGGGGACTTCGTGGCGGTTGCCGTCTCGACGCAAAAAAGGAACCTGGGCACGTTTGAGACTTCCGACGCGCGATTGAATCGCTTGTACGAGAACACGCGCTGGTCACAGCGGGCCAACATGACGTCCATTCCGACCGACTGCCCGCAGCGGGAGAAGGCGGGATGGACGGGCGACATGCTCGTGTACGCGAAGACTGCGTTGCTGAACGAGGACTGTGGCGCGTTGTTTTCCCGCTGGTTGGAAAACGTGTCGCTTGACCAGGAGGAAAACGGTGTCGTGCCGATGGTCGTCCCGAATGACGGAACCTACCCGATGACTGGAAAAATGATGAACTTGATGTACCATGAAAAAGGACAGGCGACCTCTTCCGGCTGGGGGGACGCGGCGATCATCGTTCCTTATAGGATGTATGAGACAACCGGAGATACCGCCGTGCTGCGGCAGCAATTTGACTGCATGAGGAAATGGTGTGACTACATTATCCGAAAGGCGGCCACCTTCAGGCCAAAAAACAGCACGTTGCCGGATGAAATTGAAAATTATCTTTGGGATACCGGCTACCACTATGGAGAGTGGCTGATACCGAGCCAGAACAAGAACGGCCTGGACATGAAGAATCTGGGAGCCATCATGGCGGCGAGCGCGTGCTATACTGCACCGATATTCGGGTGGCTTTCGGTTGACACGTTTGCCAGGATTTGCGGTATTCTGGCAGAACGGTATGGGAGAGAGGAAACACTGGAAAAACGTGGGCAAATGGGGAAGGTGCAGGAAGAGTATGGGAAAATGCAGGAGAAATACGGCGAAATCGCGGAGAGGATGAAATATGCGATTCAAAAGGGCGTGATCCGCAAGGACGGCTCGATGCCATCCAACTTGATGGGCGCGTACGTCCTTCCCATTTATTTTGACCTGGTTCCCGAAGAATTCAAGGAGACGTTTGCAGCGAACCTTGTGAAGTCCATAGAGGAAAATGGAATGTGCATGGACACGGGTTTCCTAGGCACGCCGTTTTTATTGGACGCGCTTTGCAAGATTGGGCGGGAGGATCTCGCGTACACGTTGCTTTGGCAGGAAAAGGCCCCGTCGTGGCTTTCCGAGGTGGACGCGGGGGCGACGACCATCTGGGAAAACTGCTTCGGTTACGATGAGCAGGGCAATCCGGGACAGTTGAGCTTCAACCATTATTCCTTTGGCTGCGTGGACGACTGGATGTTTCGCCATATTGGCGGGATTGACACGGACACGCCGGGATTTCGACATATTATTTTCGCTCCAAGGCCGGACGACAAATTGGAGTGGGCAAAACGAAGCTATGACACGCCGCAGGGAATGGCCGTGTGCGAGTGGAAAAAGGAGGAGACGGAAGAAGGGACGAAGTTAAGAGTCAAGGTGGAAGTGCCGTGTAACGCGACGGCGACAGTGCGTCTGCCAGACGGGACGGTGCAGGAGAGGGGCAGCGGGAGATATGAATTTTGCTGTCGGATGTAGTGTGATACCAGGCGGAGTACATTTACCCTAAGCTTGGGGGAACCCTCGCTAAGTATTCATAGTAGGAGGAAAAAAATATGCTATTTAAACCAAAGTACCCATATAGTAAAGAATTGAAACGTCCGATGACGTTCGGCAACGTGGACATGCAGAAAGCGATTGACAGTGGAAGCATGCTCAAAAGCATTGATTTCATGACAAAGCCGGTAAAAAAATTTCGAACGGACGAAGTCCGGCTCACCCAAGGGGCATACCCGTCGTTTGACGGGGAGAAGATACCTTATTATGTGTTTACTCCAAAAGCGGAGAGGGAAAAATATCCGGCCATGCTTTACTATCACGGCGGTGGATTCATGTTTCCAATCCAGAAACCGATGATGGAAAACAGCGTGATTTATGCAAAAGAGCTAGGCATGAAAGTCTTTCTGCCGGATGTGCGAATTTCGCTTAAGCATCCGTGCGATACCATAGTGGAGGACTGCTATGGTATGTTGAAATATGTGTTTGAACATGCGGAGGAACTTCAGGTGGAGACAAATCGTGTATTCGTGTACGGTGACAGCGCGGGTGGAAGTCTGGCAGCGAGTGTGACCCAGCTTTGCCGTGACAGAGACGGTTACAAGCTTTGCGGGCAGCTCTTATGTTATCCGGTCTGCGACTGTGAGTCGGAAAAATATGCGTCGGTGGAGGAGTATAAGGATGCCGTGTGGAACAAGAATGCTAACAAGGCAATGTGGCATACGTTTCTTCGAAACGGGACGAACATGCCGGAGTACGTCGTGCCGATGAAAAATCACTTGGAGGGATTGCCGAAGGCTTATGTGGAGCGGGCGGAAATGGATATTTTGCGGGACGAGGCTCACGTATATGCGGAAAAATTGCGCGCGGCAGGCGTGGAGGTTACGGAAAACCTGATTTCCGGCGCGTATCACGGGTATGATGCGGATTTAAAAAGTCCGTTGGTAAAGAGAGGTTTTGCGGCACGAATGGAATTTATGCGGGAAATTTTATCGTAATAATGGTAAATGAACAAAAGTGAAAGTATTTTTAAAATGATTGGAGGAAAAGGGAATGAAGAAAGAAAAAGTAAGGGCAAACTGGGCTAATCCAGCGACAACGGCCGAAAATGAGAAACTTCCAAGGTGGCTGAAATGGATTTGGTCGATGAGGGGGCTGGCATTTAGCATTAACACAGTTTTAATGCTGCAGATTACCTATTACTGTACAGACATTTTGGGACTTGCACCGGCCTTGGTCGGCACGATGCTAATGGCGTCCAAGGTTTTGGACGCGTTCACGGATTTGATAGCGGGCTATATCGTAGATAAAACGAATACCCGCTGGGGGAGAGGACGTCCATATGACATCGCAATCTCCCTGACGTGGCTATGTACGGTATTTTTATTTTCGGCACCCGATTTCGGGACAGTTGGAAAGGCAGTATATGTATTTATCATGTATGCGCTGGTGAATTCCGTATGCTCCACGCTGTGTATGGTTGCGGATCCGGTTTATTTGGGAAATGCCATTCGAAGCGATAAGAATAAAATGTCGGTCACGTCTTTCCAAGGGGCGATAATCATGATTGGCGCGACCGTTGTGGGAATTTTTGTCCCGCAGTTGGTTGGAACGTTTGGCGCGGAAAAATCGGGATGGACGATTATCGCACTTATCTTTGCCGTGCCGAGCGCAATCGTGGGTTCCATCCGCATGTTTATGATAAAAGAGGTCAACTTGGAGAAAAAACAAGCGGAAGGCGCGAAATCGGATTATAGCGTGGGAGAAGGTTTAAAGGCACTTTCTAAAAATGGGTTTGCAATCCTCCTCTGTGTATTGGTCGTATTGAACAATACGCAACAGACGATTGCCACGGCGGCTGCCAACTATTATTTTAAATGGATTTTCGGAGATGTCAGTCTGGCGTCGTTGGTCAGTCTGCCTACCATGCTGACACCGCTCATCTTACTTTTCGTGCCTGCGCTTTCAAGAAAGATCGGAACGGGAAAAGTGCTGAAAGCGGGCTTTGTCATCACGGTGCTTGGGTATGTCGTTCGTCTGGTAGGCGGGGCGAATATCACGACCATCCTGATTGGTTCTCTTTGTACCGCGATTGGTACGATTCCAATCGGCACGCTATTGTCCATTTACTCAATAGAGTGCATGGATTATGGCGAGAAAAAAACGGGAGTCAGGCTGGAAGGATTGGTTGCGTCCACGAGTAGTTTCGCGTATAAACTGGGCGGGGGACTTGGTTCCGGGCTGTTGGGCATCTTTATGGGAATGTCCGGTTATTTAAGTAGTGAGACGGTAACGGCACAGCCGGATAGCGCGATTGGCATGATTCGTTTTGTCTTTAGCGGATTGCCGCTGGCAATCGCGGTCGTGGCCGCGGCATTGTCCATGTTTTATAACGTCAATAAAGAATAGGCGTAATTGTTTTTAGCACCCTGGGCAGTTTCTTGTGGCGATTGCCGGGGTGAATTATGTGTGCGCCTGACGGCTCCCCTTTTCGGGTTGTGGGAAACAAGGAATTAGGCGTTATGCAAGCAAGCTTGCAATGCTTAATTCCTTGTTTCTTACCCCGTGAAAAGTAACCAATTTATTCTTAAAAATAATGAATGGGAGTTGCCATTTCAGTCTATTTGAGTTAAGATAAAAGTAAATAAGGAAAGTGTGCTTGCCAAAATAGGAGGTGGTGCATATGGCACTTGACATGATTATACAAGAAGCGGAAGGGATGTCGGATGAGGCATTGATGGAAGTGGTTCGTTTTATGAGGTTTATAAAGATTGAGACATGCAATATACCGGCATCAGATATTGACATTAGTAAGAAAAAGATTAGGAGTGCAGGAATATATCGAGGTCAAGGGTGGATGTCCGATGATTTTGATGAACCTCTTGATGATTTTAAGGAGTATATGTAATGTATTTACTGGATACGCATGCATTTTTCTGGTTTATAACGGATGATGAAAAGTTACCAGAAAATGTGAAAGATATAATTGAAACGAATGAAAATATTTATGTCAGCATAGTTACTTTTTGGGAAATGGCCATAAAAATAATCTTGGAAAGATGGAACTCCCGGTATCCGTATCAAATTTGATGGATGCTTGCAGGAAACTGCGCTTGCATATACTTCCGATAAAGGCATCACATTTGGATAGGCTTAGGGAATTACCTTTTGTACACAGAGCTTCTTTTGACAGACTTTTGATATGTCAGGCACAAGATGAAAAGTTGACCTTGTTAACAACGGATGGAAATATCGCTAAATATGATGTAAGAACAGTTTGGAAGCATTAAATGCTTGAAAAAATAAAATTACCATTTTTTTCAAGTTCTTTTGAGGTCGCGATTTGTGACCTCAAAGATTTTATTTTGTCTTCAGTTAATTGAAGGCGAAAATCTATTTAGAATCTCAAGTGCTACTTATTCCCCCGATTGTGTCACCGCGAAATGCTCCCGATATTTGACGGGGGTCACGCCGCTATATTTTTTAAACTGGCGGATAAAGTTGGCCTCGTTTTCAAAACCGCATAGGATGCCAATCTTATAGCTTGCGATGACGGAGTTTTGTAACAGTAATTGTGCCTGGCTTGCGCGCAGCTTAATCATGTATTCCCGTGATAAGTAACCTTCAGGTGGAAATATAAGTTGCCAAACTGCCGTTTTGGGGTTAAGATAAATGAAAACATGGAAATGATTTGGTGACACCAGGGGTACGAAGTGCTGGGCAATCCATGGTATCAGTGAAATTAGAGAAATCGGAGGTGTGTCATGGGAATTTATTTGAATCCGGGAAATAGGGCATTTTACGAAGCTGTAAATTCTAAGATATATGTGGATAAGACGGGGTTGATTTCGTACACGAACAGCGTTTTGAACACCTTGCAGAAGTTTGTCAGTGTCAGCCGTCCGCGCCGTTTTGGAAAGTCGATGGCGGCTGACATGCTCGTGGCTTATTATAGCAGCGGTTGCGATTCGGCAGAATTGTTTGCGGGGCGTGCGGCGGAGAAGGGGGAATTATTTCAGGAACATTTGAACCAGCATAACGTAATCCGGCTGGACATGCAACGGTTTTTGTTCGATGAATCTCACCTTGACGTTTTTATTGACAAAATTCAGGAAGCCGTGACTAAAGAACTTCAAGAGAAATATGGGAATTGTTTTGAGATAGGCGAATATGGGCTACCCAATGTGTTGGAGCAGATTTATTCCCAGACGGGTAATGGCTTTATTTTTATCATTGACGAGTGGGACTGCGTCTTTCGGGTTGCAAAAGAGCACAAGGAGGCGCAGAAAGAGTATTTGGATTTCCTTCGTGGACTTTTTAAAGGAGCCGAGTATGTGGACATGGCATATATGACGGGAATTTTGCCAATCAAGAAATATGGTGAACATTCTGCAATCAATATTTTTGAAGAATATTCCATGATTGATTCCGGGGAACTGACACCGTATTTCGGGTTTGACGAGGACGAGGTCAGGGAACTCTGCGGGCAGAATAACGTGTCATTTCCCGAGGTGCAGAAATGGTATGACGGGTATTTTTTAAACGGGTGCCATATTTATAATCCGAAGTCGGTTGTTGACGTGATGAGGCGGGGGAAATTTAGAAGCTATTGGACGGGGACGGAGACGTATGAAGCACTGAAGGTATATATTGACATGAATTTTAACGGGCTGAAAGAAGCCATTATAGAGATGCTTAGTAATGTGCGGTGTAAGATAAATACCCGGAAATTCCAGAATGACATGACGACGTTCAAGACAAGGGACGACGTGCTCACGCTCCTTGTTCATTTGGGATATTTGGCTTATGACGAGGGCACGGGGGAGGCGTTTATCCCAAACCAAGAGATTGCGGAAGAATTTTTCAACGTCGTGGACGATGACGGTTGGAATGGGCTTGCGCAGGCGCTGAGCCGCTCGGAGGGGCTTCTTAAGAATACATGGGCGTTGGATGGAGAGGCGGTGGCAGAGGGGATCGCGGCAATTCATGATGAGACGGCATCCATTCTTAAATATAATGATGAGAATTCTTTGGCGTGCACGGTTCTCATGGCTTATTATGGTACAAAGGCATATTATATGAATCCAATCATGGAGCTTCCAACCGGGAAAGGGTTTGCGGACGTGGTTTATTTGCCGAAACGCCAGGTGGATCGTCCCGCACTTGTCGTGGAGCTGAAATGGAATAAATCCGCGGAAGGTGCCATTAATCAGATTAAGAATAGGCGGTACGCGGATTGGATAGAGGGGTATACGGGAAAAATTCTTTTGGTGGGAATTAATTATAATGAAAAAAAAGAGCATGAGTGCGTGATTGAGGAGTACCTGAAGGAGTAAATGACACCAAAATATGGATGGCAGAAGGCGTATTGAAACCGTCTTGACTTTCAACGGCAGATGTGTATATACTGATGATAGAAGTGGTGTAATGGGCAGATGTAGGACATTTTGGTTAATTGCAAGGTGAGGGTCATGGCGAGGACGATAGGTATTGGACAACAAGATTTTGAAAAAATAAGAACGAAGCAGTATTTTTACGTGGACAAAACGTCCTTTATAAAGGAATGGTGGGACGGGGGAGACGAGGTGACCCTGATCAATCGCCCCAGGAGATTTGGTAAAACGTTGAACCTCAGCATGGTGGAGAAGTTTTTTTCCGTCGAATATGCGGGCAGGGGCGACTTGTTTGAAAATCTGCTTGTTTGGAACGAGCGGGAATACCAGGAATTGCAGGGGACGTATCCGGTGCTCTTTTTAAGCTTCGCGAAGGTGAAGGAGACTTCGTTTTTAAACACACGAAAGAGAATTTGCCAGCTTATTACGGACTTGTATAACCAGTATGACTTTTTGCTGGACGGAGAGTTGCTGAATGAGAACGAAAAGGCGGCCTACCGGGAGATATCCGTTGACATGGAGGATTATCTGGCGGCGGATTCCCTGAACATGTTGTCTAATTTTTTGACGCGTTATTACGGGAAAAAAGTCATCATCCTGCTTGACGAGTATGACACGCCCATGCAGGAGGCTTACGTGGGCGGCTATTGGGACGAGTTGGTTGCCTTTACGAGAAATTTGTTCAATGCCACGTTTAAGACGAACCCTTATCTGGAAAGGGCACTGATGACCGGAATTACGAGGGTCAGCAGGGAATCTATGTTTTCTGATTTGAACAATCTGACGGTAGTGACCACGACATCGGAACGTTATGCGGATTCCTTCGGCTTTACGCAGGAGGAGGTCTGGGAGGCGTTGAAGGAGTATGGATTGTATGGGGAGCGGGAAAACGTAAGGGACTGGTATGACGGGTTCACGTTTGGAAGTAAGCGGGACATTTATAATCCGTGGTCCATCGTCAATTATATGAAAGAGAGAAAACTTGCCCCTTATTGGACGAACACGAGCAGCAACAGTCTGGCGGGGAAATTGATTCGCGAGGGAAGCGCGGATGTGAAGGTTACGATGGAGGACTTGCTGGCGGGAGGGACGCTTCGCGCAAGGATTGACGAGCAAATCGTGTACAATCAGTTGGATGGCGATGAGGACGCGATTTGGAGTCTGTTGCTGGCGAGTGGCTATTTACGCGTGGAAAGTTGTGAGTTCACGGAAGACGGGGTAGGGGAATATGAGCTTCGGCTTACTAATAAGGAAGTCCTTATCATGTTCAGAAAAATGATAACTTCCTGGTTTAGGGCATCAACCGCGGCATATAATCCTTTTATCAAGGCGCTTCTTCTGGGGGACGTGGAGGCCATGAACGAGTATATGGGCAAGATTATATTTACGACGTTTAGTTATTTTGACACGGGGGATGGTTCCTCGGAGGAGCCGGAACGCTTCTATCATGGTTTCGTGCTTGGGCTGATGGTGGATTTGGCAGATCGGTACGAGGTCACTTCCAACCGCGAGAGCGGCTTTGGCAGGTATGACGTGATGCTGAAACCGCGAAGGGCGGAGGACGATGCCATCATCATTGAGTTCAAGGTATGCAGGAAGGCGAAAAAACAAACGCTTGAGGAGGCCGTTTGCGAGGCGTTGGGGCAGATTGAGGAGAAGGCTTACGCGGCGAGCCTTAACGAGGCAGGAATCACGCCGGAACGCATAAAAAAATACGGGTTCGCGTTCGAGGGAAAAAATGTTTTGATTGGATAAATGAATTAATCGAGTAGGGGGGATTTTCCCCTACTCGTCGCGCCGGGACAGGCTGCGTAAGCAGCATATACCTTTCTGTCCCGTGTGCATAAAAATGATGCCCTGCCAAAAGGCAGGGCGTTACGAACATCTTAGCCCCGAACATGCTTGCCACGGGGCGTTTTGTTTGATGAACGGTTCTTTAGCTTTTGTAAGCAAGCCCCATTTTTTCCTCGCAGAAAATCCGCGCGTCCATGCATTTCAAATCATCGGCAATCGCAGGTACAAAATCCATTTTTGCCAAGATGTCCCTTTCCAAGTTCACGCCTGGTGCGATTTCGGTCAAAATCAGTCCTCCGCTTTCTTGCTTGAAGACGGCTCGCTCCGTGATATACGTGATGTCCTGACCGGTTTCCAAGGCATATTGGCCGGAGAACGTGATTTGTTCCACATGGTTGACAAATTTGGCATGTGCGCCGTCCTGGGCGATGACCAGCTTTTTGTCGTGGCAACGAATGTCCATCTTGCCGGCGGTGAACGTACCCAAAAAGCACATCTTATGTGTGTTTTGTGAAATGTTAATAAAGCCTCCGGGGCCGATGATTCGCCCGGCGAACTTGGAGACGTTGACATTTCCCTTTTGATCCACTTGTGCCGCAGACAAAAAGGACAGATCCAACCCGCCTCCGTTGTATAGGTCGAACGTTTCGGGCATCGTGTAAATCGCTTCCGGGTTGACGGAGGCACCGAGGGCGATTTTGGACATTGGCACGCCCCCCATCAAGCCTGTCTCAATGCTCATCATGATGGGAAGCCCCTCCTCGTTTGCCACGAGCGAGACTCCGTCGGAGATTCCCAGGCCGATATTGACAAGCTCGCCTTTTTTTATTTCCATGGCCGCCCTGCGGGCAATGATCTTGCGTACGTCAAAATCCATCGGGTTGATGTGCGCTAATGGGATTTTCGCTTCCCCGCAAAGTTCCGGGCGAAAGTCCTGGAAACCGTAATTTTGCAAATGTTCCCCGCTTTTACTGAGCACGACGTAATCCACCGTGCTTTTGTGGACGACCACGAATCGTGGGTCGAGGCTTCCGGCCTTTACAATTTTCTCCACTTGAAAAATGACCGTTTCGCCATTATTGTGAACCGCGAGTGCCATTTCCAGGGTTTCGGCCCAGACCGCCTCGTGCTCGATGGAGATATTTCCCTCGCTGTCCGCATAAGTACCACGCATGATGCAGACGTTCATCGGGACGTTATTGTAGAAGAGGTATTCTTTGCCGCCGACCGTTATCAAATCGACTAATTTTTTCCCGGAGGATTTTGCCTTTTCGTTCATCAGGCAGCCTTCTTCGCGCGGGTCGCAATAAGTGTGCAATCCAACGTGGGTCAAAACGCCCGGCTCATGTCCGGCGAGCGCGCGGAACATGTGGCCAAACACGCCGAGGGGCAGCATATAGCATGCAATTTTATTCTCGCTGGCACTTTTTTGGAGCGCGGTTGGAAGCGTCAGGACGGAGGTGTAGATTTCGTCAATCAGCCCGTCGGCCCGCAATGCCGCCAACCCCCAGCCGTCGTCGGTGCCGTCTCCGGCCGCGGCCGGGGTGACGATTTTTAGTGCCTTTGGATGACCGGACTTTTCATACGCCCTTCCGATTTCCCGAAGAATACTGTCTGGTGCCGCGAAGCCGCAAAAACCCCCAACCCCAACCGTGTCCTCGTCCTTGATGAGATTCATGACGTCTTCAAGATTGATAAATTTTGTCATTTCATACCTCCTATGGCTCAAACATTTTTATTCTTGTCAAACTACGGCTCGGTGTCAAGCCATGCTTGTAACTTCTTGTTCAGCCGTTCAGCCAAAATCGACATCGCGAACGTGATAACCACGACGATTAACACGAACAAGCCGAGGGAGTTGGCAAACAACGTCGGCCAACTGAAGGAAAACGGGTTTATAGGGATGTTTGTCGGAGCAAGCGTCCTAAACGGGATAAACGGCATGAGGAATGTTTGCACGATTGTCATGATGATTACAAGTGGTTTGGAAAATTGCTTGTCCTTTAGGGCATCCAC
>CATLEQ010000099.1 GCA_949915905.1 uncultured Lachnospiraceae bacterium
AAAGGAAGTGTGTATCATGGGCTATAAATACCAGCTTAATCGGGACAACTATCATCGATTTGACATTATGGAAGTAAATAAGCTGGCTCCCCGCAGCTATTTCATTCCGTTCCCGACGAGGAAGGAAGCGGACAAGACGACGTTGAAGACGAAGCGTTATGCTTCTTCCAAGGCACGAGTCTTAAGCGGAGAGTGGGATTTCAAATTTTTCCCGGAACCTGCGCGTTTGCCGTTGATTTTCAACACGGACGATGCGGAGTTTGAAAAAATCGACGTGCCGGCCTGCTGGCAGTTTCGGGGATATGACAGGCCGTTTTATGTCAATACCCGCTATCAGTTCCCGTACAATCCGCCAGAGATTCCGAAAGAGGAGCCGGTCGGAAAGACATTTAGCTGGATGGGTTCCGATTTGGGAATTAAGCCGCGCTGGCAACAGCCGGAAGGAGAGTACAATTTTGTCGGAGTTTACCGCAAGACGGTAGAACTGGCGGAAAAGAAGTCCGGTTATATCTTGAGTTTCCTGGGCGTGGCAAGCTGCGTGGACGTTTATGTCAACGGCCAGTTCGTGGGCTACTCGGAGGGCGCGCACAACATGGCGGAGTTCGATGTCGGCAGGGACATGAAGGCCGGGGAAAATGAAATCGTGGCGGTCGTTCACCGGTGGTGTACGGGGACGTACCTGGAAGCGCAGGACATGTTCCGCAACAACGGCATTTTCCGGGACGTTCTTTTATATGAGATGAACGAGACGGATATTCGTGACGTGGATTTCCGGATGAAAAAAATGACGGAAAAGCAGGTCGCGGCGGCTTTCGGCGCGGATGATGCGGCAAGCGGCACGGCAGGGCAGCCGACATCGTCGGAGACGGCGGATGACAAGGGAGTAAGTGACAAGGACGCAAAGGATGAGGGCGATGGTGTATATTACCGGGCTTTGGCGAGCGTGGCATTGACCAAGGATGCGGAAGTGACCTTTACTTTGTGCGGCAATGGATTAAACGAGAGCGTGACCGTCCAGTCAAAGAACAAAAAAGCGGTGGCGAAATTCAATTGCCTGAAGGTGCAGGAGTGGAACGCGGAAAAGCCCGTGCTCTATGACTTGTATTATGAAATTGAGGACACCTGCGTCAAACAGCGGGTCGGATTCAAGGACATTGAAATTAAGGATTGCGTATATTATTTGAACGGGCGCAAGATTAAATTCCGCGGCGTAAACCATCATGACACCAGTTGCACGAACGGTTATACGATGACGCCGGACGAGATTGAGCGTGATGTTTTGTTATGTAAGGAATACAACATTGATACCGTGCGTACGTCCCATTATCCGCCGGATCCGTTGTTCATGGAGTTGTGTGACGAGCTGGGAATTTATGTGGTGGATGAGACGGACATCGAGACGCATGGAACGTTTGCCCACCAGCTTCCGCCGACTTACAATTCGCTAAGCCATGACCCGAAATGGGAAAGCCGCTTTATGGATCGGGTAAAACGGATGTACCATCGTGACAAGACACATGTCAGCGTGATTCTCTGGAGCCTGGGAAATGAATCCGGCGGTTATGCCAACACGGATGAGATGTACAAGTGGCTCAAGACCGTGACGCGGATTCCCGTGCATTATGAGAGTGTCGTGCACAGCAAGCGCAAGGCGTATGACGTGGGCAGCGAGATGTACCCGTCCGTGGCGAATGTCCATCTGGTGGGAGAGAAGAACAGTAAGACGGAGCAGTTTAATGACCGGCCGTATTTCTTGTGCGAATATGCCCATGCGATGGGAGTCGGGCCGGGAAATATCGAGAGCTATTGGAAGGAAATTTATCGCTATGACAACCTGATGGGTGGGTGCGTCTGGGAAATGGTTGACCACGCGGTACTGCACGAAGACGGAAGCTATACGTACGGCGGTGACCACGGCGAGTGGGAGCATGACGGCAATTTCTGCGTGGACGGTATTTTTTATCCGGATCGGACGCCGTCTACGGGGGCGAAAATCGTCCGATTTGCCTATCGGCCGCTGCGCGTCACCTATCTGGGATTGAATCGATTTGAAGTGTTTAATACGATGGCATTTTCGGAAGGAACGCGCTACCGGTTGAACTTCCGCCTGACCCGGGACGGAGAGGAAGTGACATCCTTTGAAAAACAAGTCGCGGTCGCGCCGCTTTCTAAAACGGTGGTAGAACTGGAACTTCCGATGCCGCTTGCGGCGGACAGCCAGCTTACGATTACGACGATTGACACAAAGACGAAGCGGGAAGTGGCGGTAGAACAGCTGGAATTGACAGAGGCAAACCTTCCGGTTCCGTCAACGGATGCCGCCGAAGGAAATGCCATGTCCTATGCATGGAAGAACGGAAAACCGGAAATCATCGTGGGTGGCAGCAGGCTGGAATGCGGCATGCCATATACGGTTCTGTTCCGTGCCCCGACGGACAACGACATCAATTTTGCCAAAAGCAGCATACAAGGTGACTTCGTGCCGTTGAAAGAAAATATCGTGTCCGTGGACATGGGGACGGACGGGGCGGATCATAGGGTCACGGTCGTCAGCGAAATTGAGTGTAAGAAGAACACCTTTACTTGCACCGACGTGTATGAGAGCTGCGCGGAAGGTATTTTGGTTACCAGCAAGCTTCATTGTGAAAAAGGCGGCGGGTTCGTGCCGAGATTTGGCAAGGCGTTCCAGTTGGACGCGGCATTTGACAAGGTGGAGTATTTCGCAAGAAATGCAGAATCCTATATCGACATGAAAGACCAGGCGCAGATTGAAAAGGTGACTTGCACGGTGAAAGACATGACGGAGCCAAACATCCGCCCGCAGGAGAGCGGAAATCGCTGTGACTGCCGTTATGCGAGCTTGTCGGACCAAAAAGGCAAGATTACGTTTAAAGCCGTTGGTAAACCGTTTGAACTGGGCGTGAAGCCGTACTCGGACAAAGAACTGATGCTGATGAAGCACCGCGAGGACGAAGTGCAAAGCGGAACTTATGTGACGGTATCCGCGTTCCAGATGGGAATCGGTACCGGAAGCTGCGGACCGGCCACGGCACCAGAGTACAAATATCCGGCAAAGAAGGATTACGAATTGCAGTTCATAATCAGCTGGAAATGAAATATGTGAATAAGGTCGAAAATCTCAGGCTATATGTAACGCTTCGGACAAGTGGAGCGTTCCATATAGCCTGAGATTTTCTAACTTTATTCGCATATATAGTATCAGGAAGTGCATGGTTAAGTGCTTATCCAGGGGAATCGCCCAGGTTAGTAAGGCAAGTACATCACACTTGTTTCTTTAAGTGCCAGTAAAACGCCTGATATGCCCCCAGCCCTGCCATGACGGGGAGTCCGCTTTCCATCAGCATGTTGGACGAATATACTTTTTGTGTCATTTCATCCAGATAGAAGCTGTCGGCGGAAAGCCCCCTCACCTTGATATAGGAAACGGGCATGTTGCCATGGGTTTCCAACATGACGGCGGAAATAAGCACCTCTTCCTTATCTTCGGAGACGATTCCCCAGGCGGCAACCTCGTCCGTGTGAGGGTTGCTTAAGCGGTAGTAGTCCCCGCTTTGGATGAGTCCGGCCAGTTTCTTATACATGGCGATTTGCCTGCGAATCTCGTCTTTTTCTTCCGGCGAAAGCCGGCCAAAGTCCAATTCGTAGCCGAAGGTTCCTGCCATGGCGACGATTCCCCTTGTTTTTAGAGAGACGCTCCGTCCGGTCTGATGGTTCGGGACGGCGGACACATGGGAACCGACGGTGGAAATCGGATAGCCGAAGGAGGTTCCGTATTGAATCTTTGTCCTGTCAATGGCATCCGTGTTGTCACTGCACCAGATTTGCGGCGTATAATAAAGCATACCCGCGTCAAACCGTCCGCCTCCTCCGCTGCAGCCTTCAATCAGGAGGTTCGGATAGCGTGCAAGGAGTCGCTCTAAAAAGTCATACAATCCCAGCATATAATCGTATAATACGGTTTCCTGAGCTTTTTCCCCATGTGTGTATACATTGCAAATGCTGCGGTTGATGTCCCATTTCAAATATTCGATGTTGGCCTGGTCTAAAATGTCGCAGACTTGCCTGAAAATGGCATCCACGACTTCCCGGCGGGAGAAATCCAGTACGAGCTGCCCTCTGCCGCGAACCGGCTTGCGGCCTGGATGTGCCAATGCCCAATCCGGATGGGCGCGGTAAAGCTCGCTGTCCTCGTTAATCATTTCCGGTTCGAACCAGATGCCGAATTTTAACCCCAGTGCGTTTATGTTGTCTACCAATTCTTTCAAAGAACAGCCAAGCTTCTCCTCGTTTACGCTCCAGTCACCCAAGCCGCTGTTGTCGTCGTCTCGCTTTCCGAACCAACCGTCATCCATGACCAGCATTTCCACGCCGAGTCCGGCCGCTTCCCGGGCAAGGTCAAGGATGGTTTGCCCGTTGATGTTGAAATAAGAGGCTTCCCAACTGTTGACCAGAATCGGACGCGTGATGTCGCGATAATGTCCCCGGCAGACATGGTGACGAATACAGTGATGCAGGTTTTGTGACACTTGAGCGAGTCCCTTGCCACTATAGGTCATGATAACTTCGGGCGCATAAAATACGGCGTCTGGCGGTAGCGGATAGGAGAATTGCTCCTCACAGAGTCCGAGCATCATGCGAGTCTGGTTAAACTGGTCACGTTCGGCTTCTCCCTGAAATCCGCCGCTGTATACAAAGGACATGGCATAGCACGCCCCGTGTTCCTCCGTCGCATCCTTTGTGGCGAGAAACAGTAGTGGATTATACTGGTGGCTAGAAGTTCCCCGGCGGCTGCCGATACGCTGGCATGTATGTGTGACGGCGGTGCGCTGCACGTTTCGTTCCATTGCATGTCGGCCGTAAAATGTAAGTAAGTCAAAGTTGCCACCGACAAAATCAAGGCAGGCACTCAGTACCTTTTCCAGAAATATGGTCTTTGCCCCGTTGTTTCGAATTCGCACGCTGCGGGTGATGATGTCGAGCGCGGGAAGAACGCCGTAGAACAAGCAAACTTCTAACTGCAACGTGTCATCGGCAAGTGTAATTTCCAAGGTTTCCGCTTCGTCATCCTCGGCATATACGGCGGGAAGTCCTGGAATACGGTATTTTCCTTTGGACAGTTGATATCCGGTGAAGCGTAAATCACATCCATAGACACCGTTTTCATCCTTGACATCCAGTGCCGGACTTCGGAAATCCCCGTTTCCCCGGCAGGGAAATTCCTGCGGCAGTACGTCGAGAGAATAAGTACGGTCTTGTCCCACGTCATATGGATTGCCGGAAAATCCACGGTCGGCGTAGGTCAGCAGGTAGTCGGCCGTTCCGTTCGCGCGGCGGCCATAATAAAGGTGGAGCAAAAATCCATATGCGTCAACTTTCATCTGATAAGTGGAATTTTTTGTGTGTATGCTGAAAATTTTTTCAGCTTCATTTATCATAATTGCCATAATACTTCTCCATTTCCGCTTATAGCTAAGAAACCTCCCCCGTGAATTGCCAGGGGGAGGTAGAAGCGTGTCATTTCCGTTACTTCACGGCTCCGTTTACCACGCCGTTCAATATCCATTTCTGGCAGAACAGATAGAATATCAGTATCGGCAACAGCGCGAGCAGATAAGAGGCGAATGCCAGGTTGTAGTTCGTCCCGAACTGCGTCTGGAAATTGAGCTGTGCCAAAGGCAGCGTGTTCATCTCGCTGCCGGACATGATGACGAGCGGAGTCATCACGTCGTTCCATGTGCCGAGGGCGGTCAGTACCGCCACCGTCGCGTGCATGGGCTTCATCAGCGGGAAGATGATCTTCCAGTAAGTCTTCCAAGTGCTCGCCCCGTCCACCGTGGCCGCTTCCTCCAGGGCAATCGGGATGTTTTTCAAATATCCCGTGTAAAGGAGCACGTTCATCGGCATGTAGAACACCACATATAATAGAATGACTCCCACGATGTTGTCAAGTCCCATCTGCGCCGTCTGTTTTACCAAAGGCATCATCAGGATGGCAAATGGAACGAACATGCCGCTTACGATATAAAGGTAGGCCAGCTTGTAACCCTTTTGATTCATGTTGCGTCCAATCGCGTACCCGATCAGGGAGTGCAAAAGGATGGAAATCCCCACGGTCAAAAGTGTAATCAGGGCACTGTTAAAAAGGGAGTGCCAGAAGTCCGTCACCCGCATCGCCTCGGCGAAGTTTGCAAAGCTTAAAGAAGACGGCAGCGAGAGGATGCCGGAAATGCTGTTCGTCATCTCGGACGGCTGCTTCAACGCAATCATAAGGGTCATGTACAGCGGGAAGATGACGGTTACCAATCCGATGATCAAAAGGATGGTAATGGGCCAATTGAACTTTTCTTTTACTTTTTCTTTTCTCATAGCTGCTCCTCCTTTTTACCGAGCACGGTCATCTGGAATACGGAAAGTGCCACGATCACGATGAAGAATATGACCGCGTTCGCGCTCTGGAATCCGAACTGTCCGCCCGCCATACCATTGTTGTAAATCAGGTAGGAGATGGACTCGGTACTCTGTGCGGGGCCACCTTTGGTCAATGCCATGATCTGGTCGAACACCATCAGGAAGTTCTTTAAGCAGAGAACCATGTTGATGGAGAAGAATGGCAAAATCAACGGGAAGGTCAGCTTCCAGAATTTTGTAAATCCGTAAGCCCCGTCAATGGAACCCGCCTCATAAACGTCAAGCGGAACCGTCTGCAGGCCGGAAATGTAGATAATCGTGTTCATGGCGATGGACTGCCACGCGCAGACGATCATGACCGCGATCCAGGCCCATTTTTCACTGGCCAGGATACTTTGCCCCTCACCGCCGAGCATGGAAGAAAATGCCGGCAGTATGTAGGTGAAGAAGTAGTTGAAAATGTAGCCAACTACCAGGGCACCGAGGATGTTCGGAATGAAATACATTCCGCGCAGCGCGCTTTTGAACTTGATTTTCGAATTCAGGCCCAGTGCCAGTATCAGGCTTAGGACGTTCACGATAATCGTGGAGGTCACGGCCAGTTTAAAGGTAAACAAGTAGGATTTTCCCACGCGGGCATCCTGGAACAAATCAATATAATTGCGGATTCCGACAAAATCATAGTTTCCATAGCCCCTGAAGTTCGTAAAGCTGTAAATGATGCCCTTAATCAAGGGCAACGTATTAAAGCAAAAGAACAAGGCAAGAATAGGAATCGTAATGAGTAAAAATGTTTGGTTTCGGCTAAGTGTTTTTTTCATCTGCTCTCACTCCTTTCACGACTTTCCCTGGCCGGCTTCATAATCCTTTACCTTCTGGATGATGTCGCGGTTGTAACGAATCCAGTCGGTATCAAATTTCTCCAAAAACGCGTCTACGTCGCCCTTGATTAAGAAGGTCTGAATCTGGGCATCCACGGCCATCTCGGACGGATAGTAGTGGTCCTGGTAGTCGTGCATTTTTCCTTCTTCGATATAGTCTTTCATTCCGTCTAAGATGGAGGCCAGCTCAAATGTTTCGTCCACGCAGGGAACGGCGTTCTGGTCGTCAAGGTACATCTGGATGTTGTCGTGTTCGAGCAGGAAGTCCAGTACTTCGTAGGCCGCTTCTTTGTTTTTACAGCTGGCGGTCACGCAGAACTGTAGGTCAACGCCGGAGTTCAGGTAATTTTCGTCCTTGTCGTTGCTGCCTGGCATTACGAAGGAGTCAATGTCCATGTCCGGATTTACGGACTTGATCTGCGGAACGGCGTAGCTTCCGATGGTGAACATGGCGGATTCCCCGTTGGCGAATGCCGTACATGCGTCATTGTATCCGTAAGCGAACGGGCCGTCCTCTCCATAAGTCAAAAGTGTCTGCATCTTTTCCGCAATCTCTCTGTATTCGTCCGTGAAGGTGGTATCCCCGCGGTTGACCTGCTGACATACGTCCGCCGGAGCCAGGTCGACGGCCAGCGCGTTCCATGGGGCGAGGCAGGTCCATACGTCCTTGAAACCGAAATATAAGGGCTGGATTCCGGCTTTTTCAATTTCATCGCAAAGGTCGACGAATTCGTCCCAGGTCTCGGGAATTTCCCAGCCGTGCTCTTTAAACATCTCGCGGTTGTAGAGCACGCCGGCCGCGTTGGCCACGTAAGGCACGCCGTAGGTTCCCTCGGTCGGGACGAACTCCAGGCCCTCCAGAATGTCTAAGTAAGCCGGCTTGATCTTGTCTAGACCCGAATAATCTGAAATGTCGGCAAGAATCCCAGCGTCCACGAAATAGGAGTAGTTGATGTCGCCGCCAATGCCGATGATGTCCGGGTAATCCTCACGGATGAAACGTGTTTTCATAATCGTCATCGCATCATTCGGCGAATCAATTTTCAAATAAATGTCATCATGGGTCGCGTTAAATTCCTCTTGCAGCGCGTCGAAAATTTCGACCGCCTCTGGTTTGTACTGTACCATTTCGATTACAATTTTTCCTTCCGTTTCAGGATTGCTCTGGCAGCCGGGTATCAGCAGCATGGTGAGCAGTAATACGACCGACATACCAAGGCACAGCCATCTTTTCTTGTTTTTCATAAAAGCATAGCCCCTTTCTTGTTTGTTTTGGCACCCGGCATCCGTGTTTTGGAAGCCGAATGCGAGAATGAGATTTCGAAATCTGTTTGTGGAAAGATTATAACATACCATTATGCTCGTTAAAATAACTTAATTTTGCTTATTTTATACCATTATGCGATATTTCTGCAATATAGAAAAAGTGATGTAGCATTTGGGTATATTTTGATGTATCATAGTATATGGATGGTTGGCGGGGCGCATGATACCTACGGATTGTTACGCGCTTCGTGGGCATCATGGGGTCAAAATGCCTTTTGACTCTAACATCATCATACATTATACAAGAGGCGGGGAAAAAGATGAACGATTTTACATTTTCTGTATTTCCGATGGAGAATTTTGTGGATTTAGGCTTGTACCAGTTTGGCTGGGAGCAGTGTGCGCCCTCTCATTCTTATGGACCGGCGGCTCGCAACCATTACCTGTTTCATTACGTCTTGTCGGGAACCGGCACGCTGTTCGCAACCGGACGAAACGGGGTGACCAGAGAAATCCAGATTAAGAGCGGACAAGGCTTTTTGCTTTATCCGGGGCAGATTGCCACGTACATTGCCGACAAGGAGTTCCCTTGGGAGTATACGTGGCTGGAATTTGACGGGCTGCGGGTGAAGGAGGCCGTGGACTCGGCCGGGTTTTCCGTGGACGCGCCGGTTTACCGCGCACAGTTCAAGGATTTGCGGGAAACCGTGAAGGAGGAGATGCTCTATATCGCGAACCATGGAGATGCGTCGCCTTTTCATCTGATTGGACATCTGTACTTGTTTTTTGACGCGATGATTCGTTCGCTTGGAACGATTCCCATGGACAAGGGAAATAAACTGCAGGATTTCTATATCAAGGAAGCGTTGTCCTATATTGAACAGAATTTCCAGAACGACATCTCCGTGGAGGGCATCGCCCGGGTATGCGGTATCAACCGCAGCTATTTTGGCAAGATATTTAAGCAGAGGCTTGGAAAGTCCCCGCAGGAATTTTTGCTGAATTACCGGATGATAAAGGCGACGGAGCTTTTGAAATTGACACCGCTTTCCATCGGGGACATAAGCAAGGCGGTCGGGTATGAAAACCAGCTTCATTTCTCCCGGGCGTTCAAAAAGATATACGGCGTGTCACCGAGGGAGTGGAGAAATGAGAACGCGGTGAGGCGGTGAAATTGGTAGTATAAGTAGCTTTGCTACTTGACAAGATACTCCTATAGGAGTATAGTAGAACTACTACGAGAGGTTGTGTTCCATGAAGGAGTGGATGTAGATGGTTCGAAAAATTTATCATGGTTCCAAAGACATCATTGAAAAGCCGGTCTTTGGATATGGTAAGACATATAATGATTATGGATTGGGCTTTTATTGTACGGACAGCCTGGACATGGCCAAGGAATGGGGGTCGACGCAAGCCGCATATTTTAACATGGAGCGGAACAAGTGGCAGAGGGGGGACTTGTATATCGTACAAATTCTTGATGAGGAGATGAAGGCCGATGATTCACGCTTACGATAAGATTTATTTGGAGAAGGCACAGACGGTGCTGGGCAGGATGATGGACTATGCGGTTTATGATTTGCAGTATGACGCGGAACGCTTTTTTGAAATGTTTATGGACTCAGGATGTGCCGACAGATTTGGCGATGGCGATTATTCGCTTATCGTTGGCAAGTCCGGAGTGGAACTTGCGCGACTGGTGGTTGAAAAGGTGACGAAAACCCTGGTCACTACGAAGCCGAAATATGTCGTCAATCGAAGTCCCGAATATTGGGCGGGGTGGGCTTTGGCGTATTTTCAGTGGTTTACGTCATTGTCATTTCGTGAAATTGTGGCGTTCGTCCCGATAAACGAAGTCATCATGCTGTATTCGCCTTATCATGAAATGGACGTTCGCCAGTTTTGCGACAAGATGACGGAACTTTACAAAGCAAGAAATCCCGAGACAAATCTCAAGCGGTTGCGGAAAGTGGCCGGCATGACGCAAAATGAGCTGGCGGCGCAAAGCGAGGTGCCGCTTCGGACGATACAGCAATATGAACAGCGGCAAAAGGACATCAACAAGGCAAGGGCGGAATATGTGGTTGCCATGTCCAAGGTGCTATGTTGCAGTCCGGAAGAACTCATTGAAAAAGTGTGATGTCATGCTCGAATCTGGTCCTTCGGAATCAAGTCGTGGTCAAACATGACTTTGGAATGGTTGTCCCATATCAGCTTTTTTGCAATCACGTTCCCGGTCGTTTTTTCCGTCGTGACCTGGTAAATCTTTGAGACCCGGTAGTATTCCTCGCCCTCCTTTTGGAAATGGTGGTCTTCCTCCACGATTTCGTAGCGATATGGAAATTCCGTCTCGCTGCGCAGTTCCCCGTAGAGTTTTTCATCTTCGCACCATACGCAAAGCTGTACGTCCTGGTCGGTGGTGTTTTTAAACCGGTAATCAATGTAATTATAATCGACGGAGGTTCCCGCGCTTAGCGGAACCCGCTTTCCGTTGTCCGGGGCCAGCGCGTCGGAATGCTTGT
>CATLEQ010000100.1 GCA_949915905.1 uncultured Lachnospiraceae bacterium
CTTACCAACGCGGCACCGAAATCCGTGACCGAAATGGACGCGCCGTCCTCGCTCGTCAACGTGTAAAGCTTCGTACTCTCATAATTCGACGTACTTCCAAATTCTTTTACTTGTAATTTTTTCATGTTCCATACTCTCCTATACTTTTTATATGCTACCTTTTTCTAAAACGAACGTTTTCCCCTTTTTGGTGAATCCACTTGCGAACCGAAGTCAAAAGCTTCTTCTTTTCCGCCCTCGGCGCGGGACGTTCCGCCTTCAGCGCACGCTTCATGAACACCTCCTGCGCGCAGACCTTCCGACCTTCCACCGGTATTTTACAATAGCTTCCATCGCTCTGCATTTGTCTGGCCTTTACATTGTCCGCCAGCATGATTTGCAAATCCCGCATCAGTCTCGCCCGAATCGAAACATCATAAATCGGGCAGGCGACCTCCACCCGCTTTTCCGTATTTCTCGTCATCATGTCGGCCGAGCCGATGTATACTTTCGCCTCATCTCCCTCGCCGAACACGAATACCCTGGGGTGCTCTAAGTATCTGCCCACGATGCTCCTTACCTTCAAATTTTCCGTCTCGCCCGGCACGCCCGGCAATACGCAGCAGATCCCCCGCACGATTAAATTAATCTGCACGCCCGCCTTGGAGGCCTCGGCCACCTTGTGAATGAAATCAATGTCCGTCACGGAATTCATCTTCATCAACACGCGCCCTTTGCTTCCTTTGCGGATTTCATCATCCATCAAGGACAATACCTTCTGCTTCAGGCTGGTCGGTGAAACAATCAAATGCTGGTACACGCCGTCCAGATTGCCGATGGACATGTTTTTGAAAAAGACTGCCGCATCCTCGCCAATCGCCTGGTTTGCCGTAATCAGACAATAATCAGTATACATTTTTGCCGTCTTCTCATTATAATTTCCCGTGCCCACCTGCGTAATATACTTGATTTCATTGCGGTTCCGATACGTGATCAGGCAGATTTTGGAGTGTACCTTGTAATCCTCGAACCCGTAAATGACGCGGCATCCGGCCTCCTCCATACGCTCGGACCAGTCAATGTTGTTCTGCTCGTCAAACCTGGCCCGCAGCTCGATTAACGCCGTCACTTCTTTTCCGTTTTCCGCCGCGGCACACAGATACTCCACGAGCCTCGTCTTTTTTGCCAGACGGTAAATGGTAATCTTGATCGTCATAACGTTCGGGTCATAGGCCGCCTCCCTGATCAGCTGTAAAAACGGCTCCATGCTCTCATACGGGTAGGAGAGCAAAATGTCGCGCCGCTTGACCTGCGCCATCACGCTTCCCTCTGCCACCATGGGCGACGGCTGCGGGGAGAACGGCTCATCTACAAGGCTTCGCTTCATCGCCGCCGGTGCCTTGTCAATCACCTGGAAAATGTACTCCAGCTTCATCGGCATCTTCGTGCGGAAAATACATTTCTGGTCGATTTTAAACTTCTCACAGAAATATTTCTCCATCTCCTTGCTTAAGGGGCTGGCCACCTCCAGCCTCACCACCGCCATCTTCCTTCTCTTGTGCAGCGTCTTTTGCATCACATAACGAAAGTCCGCATTATCCGCATGTGCCTCGTCATCCGGTGAAATGTCCGCATTTCTCGTCACACAAATATAATTCTTATCCGAGACCTGGTACTGTTCAAAAATCAATTCCAGATATTCCACGATGATTTTTTCCATGCGGATATAGCGGATGTCATTGCCCGGCAAATACAAAACCTCCGGCAGAAACGTCGGCACCGGAACGATGCCCCACATCGACCGGTTTTCGTATTTCAGACACGCCACCGCATAGATTTCCTTATTCAGCAAATGCGGAAACGGATGGTTTGCGTCCACGATTTGCGGAGACAACACCGGCAGCACCTGCTCTTTAAAATATTTTTTTACATACTTCTTCTCCTGCTGCTCCAAGTCTTTCATCCCAAGGCTGACGATTCCATACGGCACCAATTGTTTTTTGATGTCGCCATAGACCTTGTCACGCGCCTTATAAAGCGGGGCAACCGCCTCGTAGATGGCGGCAAGCTGCTCGCTCGGGGTCATACCTGACTTGCTGTCTACTTTCTTATCATCCACTGCCGCCAGGTCAAAAAGGCTCCCCACCCGGATCATGAAAAATTCATCCAGGTTACTGGTAAAAATTGACACGAATTTCAACCGTTCCAACAGTGGCACGTTCTCGTCTTGCGCCTCCTCCAACACGCGCTGGTCAAAACGAAGCCACGACAATTCCCTATTTTGCGTGTACGTAATGTTTTCCTTGCTCGTTCCCATTTTTCACATTCCTTTTCTCTTTAATTATTGTTCCAAGTATTTCATCAACCGTTCGTATTCCCGCTCCATCAAGTGATAGCCATGGTCATAAAAGGCCATCAGCGTGTCCTTGTTCTGCTCCATCCGGGAAACCGGCTTTACCAGCGGGCGCAGAACAAAAATCCTCCCCTCCCGTTCCAACCTTTCAATCTGGTTCATGGTTCTATTATAGTAAAGGCTTCTCGTTACAACCGCATGGATAAAATTGGGGTAGGATTTATACTGGTGGCGGTATAGCCGCTCCATCCCGCGTGACAACGGCTTTTTGCGGTATCCCGGATTGCGGGTTAAAATGACCACGATTTTTTCATTTCCGATTTCCTCCGCCCGCCGTATCGGCACGGAATCCGCAATGCCACCGTCCAGGTACGGCACGCCGTCCACGTTGACAATCGGTGTCAACAACGGCATGCTGCAGGAAGCCCGGCAAATTTTCATCAGGCGCTCCCTGTCGGCGCGCTCGTCCAAAAACTCCGCCTTTCCCGTCAAACAGTTCGTCGCCACGATGTCACACTTCATCTCCGACTGAAAATATGTCTCATAATCAAACGGATACACCTCGTTTGGATATTTGTTAAAAATCATATCCATGTTCATGAGACTTCGCTCCTTGATCAATTTGCGAGGCCCATAGATATATCCCGTCGCCCGATCCTGTGGTATGCAGCAGTCACGCGTCCTCCCCGGCTGTCTTGACACATAATCCGCCGCGTTGCACGAACCCATGGAAACGCCAATCACGTGGGAGACGTACGTGTCTTGCTCCATCAGATAATCCAATGCACCCGCCGTGAAGACGCCCCTGGTGGCTCCGCCCTCCAGTACCATCGTTGCCTTGTGCATTTGTCTCACTGTCCTTTCCATTATTTTCACTTTTTGTCACTGCCGCCGCATGGCACCGCTCCGGCTTACCCCTCGGCATGCCCGTATCGGCAATCACTTATTTTTACATTATAAACCGTTTTTCCCGTTTCGAAAACCCCAAGTTTGATTTTTTTAACAAATACGGCGTTTTTCCCATATTGAACCCACGCGAATTCTATGGTATACTTATTCCATTCCACGGAAAGACGTGCGCCGCGCCATGCGCGTTACGATTCACGGAGCCGCGCGCCGCGCCGACTTCCGAAAACATCTTGCAGAAACGGAGGAAAAAAAGAATGGCAAATCAAACTGTAACCGCCGCACAGGCACTGGAAAAACTAAAAGAGGGCAACAAACGCTACCTGACGGCGACGACGAACCCGGGAGACATTTCCCCCGACATAAGGAAGCAGACTTGTGACGAGGGACAGTTTCCATATGCGGTCGTCATCACTTGTTCCGATTCAAGGGTCATCCCGGAAGCCATCTTTACCGCGGGCATCGGCGAACTGTTCACGATCCGCGTGGCTGGAAACGTCATGGACCATCATCAGTTAGGCAGCGTGGAATATGCCACCGAACACCTGGGAAGCCCGTTGGTAGTCGTTCTCGGACATGACCACTGCGGCGCGGTGGGCGCGGCCCTGCACGACGAGCCGGGCGGACAAATCAAGTACTTAACCGACGAGATCCGCAAGGCCATCGGTGACGAGAAGGACGAGTTCAAGGCCTCCTGCCTCAACGTGAAGCGGAGCGTCTCCATCATCAAGGAAAGCCTGGAACTCGGGGAAGGCACAAAAGTGTGCGGAGCCATCTACCACATTGAAAATGGCGAGGTAGAGTTTTTAGACTAAACTCACCGACAGATACGTACGATTAACATCAAGAGGATGCACAAAAGATTTCTCATGCATCCTCTTTTCTTTATATAAAATCTATGCTCGCGACAGATTTTATCTGCCACACCCTTTTCTACAGATATCTCCTCATCGCCGCCCCTTGCGCCCATTTCGACAACGGCCGCTTATATAAGGCCAGCGAAACGACATACTGCAGAACCGCAGCGACAAGGAGGCTTCCGTAAATGAACACAATCGACACCGCCGGAGAGAGGGAGGCAAACATGCCCCAACCTTCTCTGATTATTTGGCCCACTCCAAAATTAACTACAACAATCGCAACGTACATGACAACCAAGGACAAGGCAAAATATTTGTAACCCACCCCGTTATATATCCCCACCAGGACTTGCAGCATGGCCACACCGACAAGGCATCCCCAGATTGCGGCAAAGTCCTCCGGGAACAACCATGCCTCTACCATCTTGATGATTATCATCACGGTAAACACAATGATATTAATAAAAAATGTAAGCAACGCGGGCATGGCCGTCTGCATCCTCTTCCGCCATGGCGACGCCCCCGCCGCGTTGGATATGCAAATACTGTATAACAGTTGTACCGGAGACATGGAAAATGCCGATAACAAAAACATTCCGATAAACACGGTTCCGTGCGTCAAAAAGTCAAAAAGGAGTCCACATACCGCTAAAACAATGACCAAGACCATATTCATCTTTATTCCAAACGCATACCGCATCAACCGAAATCCCATTTTAAGATTCGCCGTCATAATACCCTTCCTCCATTTTCCTCATCACATTCCAAACCGAAAAATAAGTCAAGCCAAATCCGACCGCCACTCCCAGCATGCACACCAGGAACGGAACACCCAGAAACACAAAGGATATGCCAATATAAACGATTCCTGCCAGATTTGCAACAAACAATAAAATCCCATAATTCTGCACGTATCTTCCAACACAATTGCCAATCAAGATGGCAATGTATGCCGAACATACCATTCCAACCATCACCCGCACCACATGGTTCGTAACCGGTTCCCCGGTCTTTTGCTGCCAGCAAAGGACGTTCACGCCCGCCAGGAGGATAAGCCATATGGCTTTACGGATACAATCCACAAAAAGTGCGGCTTTTAATACGCCTCGTCCTTTTACAGAAGATTTTAAATATTCCGCCCCGTGAAATTCTCTGGCACATATTCCGCCAAACGTCCAGTAATCTGCAAGCACCTCCGCGATAACGACCAGCATAAGGAGCAAGTACATCGGCATCACGTAGTCCAACATCAGCCCGTATTCCACCCCGCAACTTACGACGGGCATGAGAACCAACACAAGAATTCTGTATAAAAACGGAACAAAACAAAGATAACTTTTGATTGCCTTCATACGCGCCTCCTTATGATAACCGGATCCTGCTGTTCTGCCTCATGACGGCCACGCAAATCTGGGAAAGCGTCGGCCGCTCCGTCTGCATGTCAAGTCCCGCCAGCTGATTCAGATTCTCTGTCAGGCACAAGCCCTCAAATCCATAATGATTCTTACTGATGGAAACCAAAGCAGGCTCCGCTATCTCCGCGTCCTCGCTTTCGCCCTTTACCAAGGTGTATTTCTCCTTCAAATCTTCCACGAATCCCCGTTCTACCACCCTGCCATGCTCCATGATGACGGCATAGTCCGTCACATTTTCCATATCCGCGATATTGTGCGTGGAAAATAGTATCGTTTTCTCACCGCCGCCGCTTTCGATATAACCCCGCAGCATGTCGCACAACACGTCCCGCATCAGCGGATCCAACGGGGATGCCGGTTCATCCAAAATCAGCAACTGCGTCTCCCTGGCAAAGATGCCCGCCAGCATAAGCTTCATCTTGTTGCCGTCCGATAATTCTGAAATCTTCTTTGCTTTGCCGCCGATTCCCCGCTCCACAATCTGAAGCTGTTCTAAAAGTAATTCAAACTTGTCTGAATCAAACTTCTCAAACAGTAATTTTGTGACTTCTTCCGCCTGCCCGACCGTCCAATTCGGCAGATAATAATTCCCCCCGCCGGTATAACCAATCATCTCCCTCACCGGATTTGTCTCCCGCTCCCGCTCGGCATCCTTCCATTTTTCAAAAAACGTAATCTCGCCCTTGTAATCCAGGCGAATCCCCGCAAGAAGATTTAACAGCGTGGTTTTTCCCGCCCCGTTTTCCCCGATTAGGGCGGTAGAAAATCCTTTTGGTATCTCCAACTGTGGAATGTCAAGGGTGAATCCCCTGAATTTCTTCTTGATATCTCTCATCTTTAATGCACTGTCTTTCATTTGCCTTTGCTCCCTTCCATAATAACTCTTGACTCCTTCCGTCATGATTCTTGAGCCTTTTCATCACGATTCCAAAATCTTTCCCTCACGATTCTTCCATGTCCAGAAGAAGTTTCAGCATCTGCATCAGTTCTTCCCCGCCGATTCCGGCAATCCTCGCTGATTTTATCGCATCCTGCAAGCTGTCCTCCACCCTGCGCATATGCTGCTCCCGGATCATCTCGCTATCCTGCGCATTGACGTAAAACCCCTTTCCCTGCATGGCCGTAACCAAGCCTTCTTCCTCCAATAGTTCATATGCCTTCATGGTGGTGATCACGCTGATTTTCAATTCTTTTGCCAACCCGCGGATGGATGGCAGATAGTCTCCCGTCTTAAGCTTTCCCGACATAATGTCCGCCCGAAAGGCCTCCGCGATCTGCTGATAGATGGGAATGCCCGAATTTTGTAATAATTTCATGATTCACCTCCGTGTTTCCTATGTTTTATCACCTTCTATTGTTCATATGTTATATATACACTATAAACTCTTGTTTGTCAAGTATTTTTATACGGTTTTGCCCCACAGTATAATTTTCCTTGAAAATTCGCTTGTTTTATGTATAATAGAGTAGTATGTAACCAAAAACATTATTTTTAAAAACAGAGGAAACAGAGGATTTTAACATGATTAGTGCAAACAATGTGACACTGCGCCTCGGCAAGAAGGCGCTGTTTGAAGATGTAAACATCAAATTCATCGGCGGCAACTGTTATGGCATCATCGGTGCCAACGGTGCGGGAAAGTCGACATTCCTGCGGATTTTGTCCGGACAACTGGAGCCGACGAGCGGGGAAATCGTCATCACTCCGGGCGAACGCCTCTCCTTCTTGCAGCAAGATCAATCCAAGTATGACGAATATCCGGTGCTCGACGCGGTCATCATGGGAAACGCCCGCTTGTATGAAATCATGAAGGAAAAAGAAGTCATTTACGCCAAAGAAGATTTCACGGACGAGGACGGAATTCGCGCCAGCGAACTGGAGGCGGAATTCGCCACCATGAACGGCTGGGAAGCGGAGTCCGATGCCGCCAGCCTCTTAAACGGCCTCGGCATTGAGACGGAGCTGCATTACAAGAACCTGAAGGAACTGACGGGGCCTGAAAAGGTCAAGGTATTGCTCGCGCAAGCCTTGTTCGGAAACCCGGACATCCTGCTTCTCGACGAGCCGACCAACCATTTGGATTTGGACGCCATTGCCTGGCTGGAAGAATTTTTGATCAACTTTGAGAACACGGTCATCGTCGTATCCCATGACCGTTATTTCCTGAACAAGGTCTGCACCCAGATTGCGGACATCGATTATGGCAAGATTCAGCTTTACGCCGGAAACTATGATTTCTGGTACGAGTCCAGCCAGCTCTTGATTCGCCAGATGAAAGAGGCGAACAAGAAAAAAGAAGAGAAAATCAAGGAATTGCAGGAATTCATTTCCCGCTTTAGTGCCAACGCTTCCAAGTCCAAGCAGGCGACTTCCAGAAAAAGGGCTTTGGAGAAAATCCAACTGGATGAAATCAAGCCGTCCAGCCGCAAGTATCCTTATATTGACTTCCGGCCAAATCGCGAGATTGGAAACGAAGTACTGGCCGTGGAGGGACTTTCCAAGACGATTGACGGGGTAAAGGTATTGGACGACATTACGTTTACGTTGGGGCATGATGACAAGGTAGCGTTTGTCGGCAGCAACGAATTGGCCAAGACCGTGCTCTTCCAGATTCTGACCGGGGAGATGGAACCGGACGAGGGCACCTACAAATGGGGCATCACGACCTCGCAGGCTTATTTTCCAAAAGATTTTGGCGAAGAATTTGACACCGACTATACGATTACGGAATGGCTGACGCAGTATTCCGAGATCAAGGACGCGACTTACGTCCGCGGGTTCCTCGGACGGATGCTCTTTGGCGGCGAGGACGGGGTAAAACGGTTAAAGGTGTTGTCCGGCGGGGAAAAGGTTCGCTGCCTGCTCTCCAAAATGATGATCTCCGGGGCGAACGTCCTGATTTTTGACGAGCCGACCAACCATTTGGACATGGAATCGATCACCGCACTCAACAACGGCATGATGAAGTTCCCGGGCGTGATACTGTTCACCTCCCGTGACCATCAGATTGTCCAGACCACAGCTAATCGCATCATGGAAATCGTACAAGGCGGAAAACTGATTGACAAGATTACGACTTACGACGAATACTTGGAAAACGACGAGATGGCGAGAAAACGCCAGACTTATACCGTGCAGCGTGAGGAAGACGATTGATATCTATTTGTAACTATTCGGGTCAGGACTTCGCACTACGCTGCGAAGTCCGTAAGAAAACGTAGTGACAACAAGGAATCAGCCCAACCGCGAAGCGGTTTTTGCATGGGCTGATTCCCGTAACTATTCAGAACCTGAATAGTTACACCTATTTTTGGTATTCTTCAATCTTGCACGTATGCTTGTGGCTTTTGCTGTCATAATTGATACCGACTAGCAGGATGTCCCCGCCGTACTCTTTTACTGCCTGCGGATAGTCCTTCCTCTTAATCTGGCCGATTGCGCCCTTTTCCGTCTTGTCCCATTTCAATTCAATTAAAATCAACGGCATCGCTGAATTCTTTTTCGGGAAAAAGACCACGTCCGCGTAGCCGTGACCGGACGGCAGCTCATCAATCCGCAAAAATTCATCCACACAAGTAATATAGGCAAACCGGATGACACTGCGCAGTGCCTGCTCGTTATTATAAAAAACGGGTGACGTTCCCGCCGTATGTGCCGCTTCAATTGCCGCCGCTACCGCCTCTTCATCCATATTTAACGTATTCTGTAATAAAAAATCAGAATTCCGTATCAGCTTTGCCACTTCTTTATGTTTTCCCGCGGCTACCGTTCGCACGAATTCCTCTTTCACTTCCTCGTTCGGGATAAATACCGTATTTGTCTTTATGTCGTAAGCCAAATACCCTAAATGTACCAGCAAGGTAAGGACGTCATCCTTGCTGTGAATCGTGGTCATGTCATTCTGAAACATGTTCACGTCAATCTTCACACGGGCGCCGCCAAGCATTTGTATAATCGTTTCCTTCAATCCGTCCTCGTCCAGATCAATATAAATCTTAAGAGATTCATACGTCTCCGTACGAGTCCAATAATTCCCGGTTCGTTTTCGCATCAAGGCATCCATCACGGACTTCGGATTATACACATGAATGCCATTTCCTAGGAGATACCCGTCATACCATTTCTGAACTTCTTCAAAACTCAATTCAGAATCGGCGCACAACGCTCTTACCTCTTGCTCCGTGAATCCCACGTACTCCTCCAACGGCTCCGGATCCAACATATTGTATTCCCTAAAATCTGACACCGCGGACTGCGTACCATATTTCTTAATCGGCAAAATTCCCGTCATGTAAGCGGCATCAAAAATAAGATCCGTCCAACTGCTTTTAAACAGCCCTCTTAACAAATCAATGTACTCCCTCTGAAGTCTGGCATCCTCTTTTGCCTCCCGGAACAAAGCGTCCCACTCATCAATAATCATGATGAATTTGTTTCCGGTCGCCTCCACGACGTTGAAAAGCATCTCCGCCAACGCCGCATCCCTTTTCACCTGCGGATATGTGTTCGCCACTTCTTCCACTACCGCGTCATTTATTTCCTTTACCACGTTCTTTATATTTGACGTTTTTGAAATGAAAAGCGTGATATCCAAATAAATCACATGATATTGGTTTAAATATGTTTTAAAAGAGCGATCCCTCGCAATCTGATAATCCGCAAACAACGCCGCAGAATCACAGCTTCTATCATAATAGGCACAAAGCATCTTTGCCGAATACGACTTTCCAAAACGACGCGGCCTGCTTACACATATCAATTTATCCGTTGTTCCTAGGATACTGTTTACAAAAGCAATCAGACCCGTCTTGTCAATATATGTCCCCCGTGTCATTGCCGCAAAACCTGCATTTCCCATGTTCAGATATCTTCCCATACTACTCTCCCACCTTCCACGCGCGCACCGGTTCTTTATAGTACACGACATTCTCTTCGATAATTTTCGGCACCGCGTCCTTCACTTCCACAATTGTCACGGCACAATTGGGCGGTACCCCTTCCTTCCAGAAGTCCGCCGTGTCCGTCTGGTTTTTAATATTGTTTAAAAGTCCGGTCATCGCCGCCCCATGGGACGAAATCAAGATTGTCTTATCCTGCAGCTCTGGCGTTTGGTACAATTCCTGCAAAAACTCTTTCGTGCGTCCAAGAAGCTCCTCGATGGATTCCGCGCCCCGCGCCGGAACATAATGGGCGGTGTCCGTAAAGAATTTATTAAACTCCTCCGTCTCTAAAGCCTTGTGCTCCCCGCTGATGCACATTCCCTCATAGTCGCCGAATCCCAATTCCTTGATTTTCTCATGCTCGATGACGGGAATCCCCCTCCCGTTTAAAATCAACTCGGCCGTCTCCCTCGCCCGCCCAAGCGGACTCGTATAAGCCAGGTCAAACGCCACGTCCGCCAGACCCTTGGCCGTCTCCCTTGCCAGGTATCTGCCATAATCGTTCAACGGAATGTCAGAATGCCCTTGTACCTTTCTCGCCTTGTTCCAGTCTGTTTCCCCGTGTCGTACAAAATACAGCTTCATCTCGTATCTTTACTTCCTTTCTCTTATG